>JAEURF010000019.1 GCA_016789205.1 Anaerolineales bacterium | reverse complement strand
TGCATCTTCAACATCTCTACCGGGTTTGATTTTGATTTTGACGCGCGCATAGCCTTGATTAAGATAATCTTCTACGCTTCTGACTAAGGTTTGGCTTGATTCTTGAATCCCAATCGAGACTCCCACTTCGACTTTTTCTCTGATACCGCCAAATAATTCTCGTAAAGATTTATTCTCGCGTTTACCGAGCAAATCCCAAAGCGCCATTTCTACGCCCGCTTTGGCGAGGTGATGTCCGCGAATACCGCTGACTTTATTTTGAAAATCATTTGTGTCTTTAATCTCTTTGCCTTTGATTAACCCCGAAATAAAATCTTTGATGACGTGAATGGAAGTTTGCGCGGTTTCATAACTATAGCCCGGGTCACGCGCGGCGACACATTCACCATAGCCAATTAATCCTTCCGAATGAATTTCGATGATGACACATTCACGATTCGTTTCTCGTCCGAAAGAGGTTTCAAACGCCGAAACCAACGGCATGGAGATGTGATGTAAGGTAATTGAGTCTATTTTCATTATGATTTATCACCTAAAGATTTTAATGACCCGTCGGGGTGTCGTAGATATTAGACCTCTTGCATAAGTCAAAATTTTATATCTCATCGGCGTTAGAGAACGCCTTCTACACGAGAAAAATAATATTTGATTGGGTAGTGTGCGCTCTCTAGCGCACTGTTGCAAGAGGTCTATTTAAAAATTATGTCATCCATTCGGGATTGAGAAGATTATTTTCCTTTAGAAATGTATTCAACTGAAAGGATTTGCCGCGTGGTTTTTGTGTAATAGACGGCATACACATCGCCTTGCATGTATTCAATTAATGCAGGGTTGGCATTGCTGAAAGATTCTCCGCCGACGTGCATTTCATAACTTTCAACTTTTTTGCGTTTATAGGTTGGGTCTGTTGGCGAACCAGATAATTTTTCTACTTTTACAAATTGCACTTCGCCTTGAGCTTTTTGCACAGAATAATCTACTTTGTTAAATAACCCACGCCCAAATAAGGTGGTGAAAAACATAGCCAATACGGCGCCAATCCATGAGCCGACGTTGGTCGAATCTACAAAAACTCTATACATGAAGAACAATGCTAACGCGATACAAACAACTACAAGTCCAAGAATGAAGCGTTGAGCAAATTGGTCATTGGAGGTTATTTTTTTATTTTGCTTTGGAGAAAGTCTGCCTGCTCTGTTTGCGATTAAATCTGAATCGTCGAATGCAAAATATCCCTTAAGTTGATTTTCGGACATGATTTCCTTTATTCGTTTTTAGGTTCGTTTTGTTCTTCGGTGAGTTTCATGCCCCGTAAGGCGTCATCTAAACTTGTGGATTCTAATCTCATGCCCGGTGCAGGTGTGCCACAAAACGGACAAATATTCCAAGAGAGTTCCATAAATTTTGAACAGTTATGACAAGTTTTCTTTAATTTGGTATGACAGTTCGGGCAAATTTGCCAATCTTCTTTGACTCTTCTTTCACAGCCAGGGCAAAGGGGCAAATCTTCTAAGGCTTGTAACAATGCTTCTTCTTCCAGTGTGCGTTGATATTCTTCTTCCAATGTGCGTGGCGGGCGCAGAATTAAATAAACCAAAACACCCGGTAAATTTAACACTGCCACTAACAAGGCGGCTAAAGTTTGAATCAATGGGTCGCGTGTGCGTGCGCGAATATCGCGGTACGTCCAGATTACTAAACTGACCCATAAGGCAATGATGAATGCGCCTGCAAAGGCTGTGAGAATGAGTGTGAGGCTACTGAGGAAGACAGGGTCGAAAGTCATGGGGTTATTTTATCACTGTAATATATGTCATTGCGAGCCATGCATTTATTCTTTGTGGCGAAGCAATCCCCTATTTAATGAGGTTGCTTCGTCGGGAAGAACACCCTCCTCGCAACGACATGAGTTAAGGTGTTCTAAATTCAAATCTCCATTCGGTGCCGTTATTTGTATAAGTAGATGTCGCTCCTAAGACTTGATAAAAGGTTTGTCCAGGGCGCAAGTAGATTGGCTCACCTGTTAACGTTGTCAACAACAGCGGTTGATGTTCTTCAGCACGAATCCAATAGGCTGGGATGGCAAGTCCATCACGATAAACAAAAGCATTGCCATAATCTATCAAGTCAATGTTATAGACTTCATCCTCTGAATTATATGGATTGGCAAAAATATGCGGGACGAAAATCACGACCACGTTCTCTGCCGTAATCGGGAAGCCTGTTAGGTCATCGGTCAGCGGCGCATACGCTTCGGCATTTCCGCGCACCAAATCTTTCGCTTCTTGATAACGGATATAGTTTTTTGCAAGCGGGTCATATTCCCAGTAGTTATAACTATAGGCAGAATAATATGAGTACACGCGCGTAGCAGTTAATGGAGATTGTGGGCTTTCTTCGGAGAAAAATCCGCCACTAATAGTTTGCGGAGAATTATCTAAGCTTTTCTTTTCAACACACGCATTCCATTTGAGCATATTGAAAAATACGTTGTTGTATGAATCGCGTTTATATGGACCAATAAAATAAGGTGGACATTCCCCAATCCCGACACTGACTAAAAATTCATTCAAATCTGTGGCTTTGAGATAATTTAATTCGCGTGGGTCTGCGCCTTTGAACATAAAGAATGAATGATACATGCGGGTCACATGCTCATCAAAATAACGCCCTGAACGGACGGGTCCCACGCGCTCGGCATTGTTGCTGTAAAACACGGCGATGAATCTCGTATCACCATATTCGATGTAATATTCAAAAGCGAGGTCAGCCAATGAAAGCCCAGATTGCGGGCGAACATAATCTGGTGAGTTGCCGATTTTGATGGCGAGTGGTCTGCGTTGTAATAAAGTTGGGTCGCTGACGGCGAGTCCGGTCAATGGGTTGTATGTGACTAAATTACTTTGAGCGGATGGATTTACTTCTACTGGTACATTAACATTTTCTTGAATCACATATTTGGTTGGGTAAGGTGTAAACGTGGGAATGGCTTGTGGCGTGGTTAATGCAAGGTATGGGTCTGGGGAATCAACTGTCTGAGGTTGGAAGGGTGTGGGTGTAGGCAAATTGCTGGCGGGAACAGTAGCAGGTGTCAAATCAGGTGGTGAGGCGGTTGGAGAAGCGCAGGAAAATAGAAAGAGTCCAACTAATCCGATTAGTTTTATAGGTCGAAAGGTCATGGAAGGATTGTACCAAAGAGGATTATGTTATTGCGAGGAGGTGTTTTCCCAACGAAGCAATCTCCTTGATAATGTGAAGGTTGCTTTGCCTACGGCTCGCAATGACATGATGAAAACTGATACAATTAAGCAATCCCATGTTGATTTTGATTTCTTGTGGTTTATTTTTTGTCACATCGTTGGCATTGGTTGGCTTGCGGATTTTGCGCCCAGAAGCACGTTACACGTGGCTGGTGGCAATTGGCGGTGCAATGTTTGGCTTTGTAAGCGTGTTTTTATGGCTGGTGCAATTGCCATTGAACATAAGGTTGCCCGGCATACCAACACTGGACGCGCTTAATTCAACGCTCGTTTTTACAGCGGACGGAATTTCGTTTCCTTTTGCACTTTGTATCGCCGCGTTGACTTTATCCATTTTATTAACGGCGGTTACTCAACCTGTATATGTCAACTCTTTGATTTGGGCAGGTACTTTGGCTTTGGGCGGTGCAGGCATTTTAGCAGTGACTTCAAATAACCCATTGACTTTGTTGTTGATGTGGTCAGCTTTAGATTTAACAGAGCTGGTAATTAATTTAAGGTCAGTTAATGGCGCGTCAAACAATGAAAGAGTGGTGATTTCATTTTCAACACGCGCACTGGGAATCGGATTTTTGTTATGGGGAAGCATGGTCAGTATTTCAGAGGCAAATACATTTGAGTTTCAATCTATGTCTGCACGTGCCGGCATTTTCCTTGTCATCGCGGCAGGTTTACGTTTAGGCGTGCTTCCGCTACATCTACCTTATTCATCCGAATCAAATTTAAGGCGCGGGTTTGGGACAGCCGTTCGCTTGATTTCATCGGCATCTAGTTTGATTCTTTTAGGTCGTATTCCTGTTGGCATTTTAAGTTCAAACCTTACACCTTTCTTAATGATATTAACTTTAATTGCCGCACTATATGGCGGTTGGACTTGGCTTCGCGCGCCTGATGAATTAAACGGACGTCCGCATTGGGTGATTGGGATTGCCTCCCTTGCAATTCTTTCCGCATTAAGCGGTAATCCAGTCGGTGCAATTGCATGGGGTTGTGCATTAATTCTTGTCGGCGGCGCATTGTTTCTTGCATCTGCACAAAATATTTGGTTGAATCGCATCATGCTGATTGGCGCATTCAGCATTTCAGCATTGCCGTTTTCTTTAACTGCCAGCGTATGGACTGGCAGTTTAGGTTTCTTTATTCCATTTGTAATCCTTGCACAAGCCTTAATGATGGCAGGTTTTGTACGACATGCCCTTCGCCCAGCCAACCGCGACGCATTAGATGAGCAACCCGCTTGGATGCAAGCCGTGTATCCATCCGGAATTATTTTATTGATTTTGATTCAAGTTCTATTGGGATTCATCGGCTGGGACGGCGCTTCACAAATCGGCGCATGGTTGCAAGCCATCATCGCCTCTTTCTTAACCTTTGGCTTGGTTTGGGCAAGTCGGCGGTTTCGCATCTTCAACCCAGTTCGCGCGCATTGGGTTTCATCCACAGAATCACGGCTCGCAAATTTATATCAAGGCTTATGGTCTATCTATCGCCTTTTAGGCAGAACAAGCCAAATCATCACACAAACGCTTGAAGGCGAAGGCGGCATTATGTGGACGTTATTATTTTTAGTTTTATTTGTTTCCTTAATTACACAGGTAGGTCCATAGTATGTTGCCTGAAATTGTTTCATGGATTGCAGTGGCATTAATCCTCGTCACAGCCACAGCCATGTTAATTAATACAGATTGGCGCATCAGTTTGGGTGCATTGGCATTGCAATATCTTGCCATGCTTTGGTTAGTAACACGTCACCTACCATTTGTAATGGGTTCTGCAAAATTAATCACAGGTTGGATGGTCGTCGCCATCTTAGGTATGACACGGCTCGGTTTGACAAACATCGAACAAGAAGAAGATTCATTTTTTCCGCGTGGCGAATTTTTTCGAGTTGCATTAATGGGCATCATTGCACTCGTCACAGCCGGAGCCGCACCGCGGATTGAAGCCGCAATTCCGGGCTTAGGCTTGCCAGTTATCGCTGGAGGTTTGTTATTAATTGGTGGCGGCATTGTTCACTTGGGAGTGACTTCTAACTTATTGAGAGTGATTCTCGGCTTGCTCACCATGTTAGCAGGCTTTGAAGTTTTGTATGCCGCCGTCGAAAGCGCAATTCTCGTTACAGGTTTGCTTGCGCTTGTCAATTTAGGCTTAGGCACAATTGGTTCATATTTATTATTGGCAGGTGCTTCTCCGCTTGAAAGCGAGGAAGAGTTATGAGTGCTCCGATTTTATGGATTGCACTTCCCTTTCTAACTGGTGCATTGATTATGCTCCTCTCCAGCGAACGCTTCTCCGCATGGATTGGAGGAACAGTCTCAGCCATATTGGCGCTAATTGCCTTACTAATTCCGATTGATACCGCTTTATTGCTTGGGTCACTTTCAATAAAAATATCACCGGCAGTTCAATTTTTTGGTCGCAGTTTTGAGCTTAACACCGCCGATGGTTCTTTGCTTGCTATCATTTATGGCTTAGCCGCATTGTGGTTTTTTGGTACTGAAGCCTCCGGCACAGCCAATCGCTTTGTATCCATAGGTTTGATGATTGTGGCATTGTTAACAGCCTCAATAGCCGTTGAGCCATTTTTATACGCCGCCCTATTGCTTGAAATCGCGGCGATGCTGGTCATTCCTCTGCTTGTGCCACCATATCAAAAAGCAGGCAGAGGCGTTGTTCGATTCCTGATTTACCAAACGTTAGCCATGCCTTTTATTCTTTTTTCAGGTTGGATGCTGACCGGCGTAGAAGCCAGCCCCAGCGACTTAGGCACAACCTTACAATCCGGCATTATGCTTAGTTTAGGATTTGCATTTTTATTCGCTATCTTTCCGCTTTATAACTGGATACCAATGTTAATGGAAGAAGCCTCGCCTTATGCTACGGGATTTCTGCTTTGGGCATTGCCGACATTCACCACTATTTTTGCATTGGGCTTTTTAGACCGTTACACATGGCTTAGAAATTCACCGCAATTTGTTGGGTCGATTCAATTCGCAGGGTTATTCATGGTTGCCAGTGGTGGAATTTTTGCCGCGCTTCAACGTCACCTCGGGCGGATTCTCGGTTATGCGGCTATCGCTCAGGCTGGGTTATTGCTTTTGGTAATGAGTTTACAAAATCTTGAAATGGTCAATCTCGTTTTTCTAACACTCATCCCACGCGGACTTGAATTAACCATTTGGGCGTTAGCCCTTTCAATTCTCAAACGTCAAGCCAATTCTTTACAATTCAGTGATGTACAAGGGCTGGCGCGTAAATATCCAATCACAACAGCCGCTTTGGTTTTTGCACACCTATCAATCACAGGCTTTCCTTTGTTAGCAGGTTTTCCATCAAGGCTTGCGTTATGGCAATCTTTGACGAATGATTCATTGGTTACATTATTTTGGATTTTCGTGGGAATGTTTGGCTTATTGATGTCCGCCATGCGTACGCTAGCAGTCTTTGTAATGACAGATGACGAATCCGCTTGGGAGTTAAATGAAAGTTGGACGCAAATACTCATGTTAGCGATAGGCGTGAGCGGGCTCTTCATCTTAGGCATGTTTCCGCAAATCTTACAACCTCTGCTCACCAATCTGCCGTCTTTGTTTGAGCATTTAGGTCAATAATTTTCTTTCTACTTTCATCTTTCTTAAAAGTGTATAATTTAACAGACGTTAATTCTGGAGAACAACATGGAATTTGAACAAATTGTCAAACGCCTTGAATGGCTAGATAAACAACAACGCGAAACCAAAGATTCAATTTCTGCTTTGAACGAACGCTTGGCTTCATTTGAGTCTTCGGTGAATGTAATTTCAAAGCAACTTAAAACATTCAGCAAACAAATGACTGATGTGGTGCCTGCCGCTAAACGCATCGAACAATTTGAAACCATGCTGACAAAGCAACGCACAGATATTGTCAAGTTGGTTGAAGAAAACGAAAAGACCCGCGCGAAAAACGAAAAAGATTCTGCGAAAAAATTTCAAAGTGAGTTAAACGAACTCAACAAAGCGCTGGCAAACATAAAGACAAGTACAGATGTATCAGAAATCAAAAAGCAATTAAAAGCACGCGGTGATGAGATTCAGCGAATCTTAAACAACATGAGTGATTTGAAATTAAATATTGATGAAACCAAACGCTCAAATGAAGATGCGCAACGCACCATCCGAGCCGTAGATGAAACCCGTAAAAATGATTTGAAGCGCATTACTGATATGCAAGGTGAGTTAACTGCACTTCGCAAACGAGTAGATGAAAGCCGTGAAAAATCCACAATCAATGCAGATAACCTTCGTAATATTGAAAATCGTTTTACAGATTTAATTGCATCTGAACAAGAACGCAAACAAGCACAAACCGCATTCCTTGAACAACAATCGATTGCACAAGTTGACCGTGACCGTGCGTGGAAAGATTGGCAAGAAAAATTTAATGCCTTTGCAAAAGAAGCCGAAGGTATGGAAGCACAATTACAAAAATTAGACGAAGCTGTGCGTGGCGCAAAAAAAGCACAAGAAACGTATCTGGAACTTAATACCAAACTTGAACGGCGCATTAACGAAGTGACCGAAATGCAGAGGCTTGCAGAAGACCGCTTAAGACAAGAATGGATTACCTTCAAAGCCGATGACCAAAAACGCTGGACAGGCTACAGCCTTTCTTCCGAAGAATCATTTCGTGAGATTCGTAAAGAAGTACAAAAAAATCAAGAACACGTTTCTTCCTTCAGTGATATTAGCCAAACATTACAAGACCAATTACACCAAACCACAGATACCACTGAAAAACAATTACAAGAAATGATGAATGTCATTCATGAATGGATGAGTTCGTATCAAAGAATTATGGGGCATGGGAAGAAAACGAAAAAGTAAACGGTAATCAGTATTCAGTAATCAGTCAATCTTTCTTCTTTCTTCTTTCTATAGAAAGAGGAAAGAAGAAAGAACTTTTTTTAATACACATTAATCAAAGAAAGAAAATGTAAATGCGAGTTATCGGCACAGCAGGTCATGTGGACCATGGCAAATCTACTTTAATCGAAGCCCTCACTGGCACACATCCCGACCGCCTCAAAGAAGAACAAGCACGCGAAATGACCATCGAACTTGGTTTCGGTTGGCTCACCCTTCCAAACGGTGAAGAAGTCGGCATTGTAGATGTGCCCGGGCATCGCGATTTTATTGAAAACATGCTCGCAGGCATCGGAGGCATTGACGCGGCGTTATTAATCATCGCGGCAGATGAAGGCATCATGCCACAAACCAAAGAGCATCTTGCTATTTTAGATTTATTAGGGATTTCATCTGCATTAATCGTTTTGACAAAGACCGACCTCGCCTCAGACTCAAGTTGGCTTGATTTGCTGGAACTCGACATTCGCCAAGCCCTCAACAATACAACCTTAAGAGATTCGCCCATCCTCCGAGTTTCTGCAAAAAATAAAACAGGGATTGAATCTCTAATCACGAATCTCCAATCTCTACTAGAAAACAAACCAAATCGCCAAAACTTAAATCGCCCGCGCCTCCCGATTGACCGCGTCTTCAGTATGGGTGGGTTTGGCACAGTGGTTACAGGCACATTAAGTGATGGTGAATTAAAAGTGGGAGATGAAATAGAAATTTTGCCAAGCAGACTTAAAGGCAGAATTCGCGGATTGCAAACACATAAGAAAAAAGAAGAAATAGCATCGCCGGGTTCAAGGACGGCTGTCAATGTATCAGGAGTTGAAATAGATTCAATTCAACGCGGTGATGTACTTGTTCATCCAAATCAATATCAAGCCACACGACGAATGGATGCAAAATTAAATTTATTGAAAGATATTAGTACATCTATTCAACACGGTGATGAAGTCAAGTTTTTTGTTGGGGCGAGTGAAAGCATTGCCACCTTACGGTTACTTGGTATAGAAGAACTAAAAGCAGGTGAACAGGGCTGGATTCAACTTGAACTCCGGGAGCCTATTTTGGCTGTGCGTGGTGATAGGTATATTTTACGCAGACCCTCCCCCAGCGAAACACTCGGCGGCGGCATCGTGGTTGACCATCAACCCAAAGGCAGACACAAACGCTTTGACGAAAATGTGTTGAAATCGCTTGAGTCACTTTCACATGGTTCGCCCGTTGATATTTTGCTCGAAGCCGCATCGGCTTTGGGCGTTGCATCTGTAAAAGATATTCAAACTAAATCTCGTTTAGATTCTGAACAGTTTGAAAATGCCTTAGAAGATTTAATATTAAATCAGCAAATCATTCTTTTAGAAGGAAACAAAAAACCAGAGTCGTTGGTGACTTCATTTTCTGAATTGCAAAAAGTAAAATCAAAGATTTTACAAACCGTTGATGATTATCATAAACAATATCGCCTGCGAAGTGGAATGCCGAAAGAAGAGTTAAAAAATAAAATAAAACTAGCGGCAAAAACATTTAACATAATTCTGAATTTTTTAATTACGAATTACGAGTTACGAATTACGGATACTGTCTCCAAGCCTGAACATGAGATAAAGTTTACACAGCCAGAACAAGCCGCTGTTAAGAATCTGATGCGAAAGTTTGAGTCGAATCCATATTCCACGCCCAGCGTCAAAGAATGTCAAACCGATGTCGGTGAAGAGGTCTTAAATGCATTAATCGAGACTGCTGAATTTATTGCGGTTTCGCAAGATGTACTCTTTCGTAAAAAAGATTATGATGACATGTTAGAAAAAATTAAAAAACATATTAAACAAAATAACCAAATCACATTAGCAGAAGCGCGTGATATATTTAAGACCACTAGAAAATATGCGCAGGCTTTGTTGGAATATTTGGATTCAGTTAATATCACAATCCGTGATGGGGATGCACGGAAGTTAAAGTAAAAAATGTTTGAGATCTTAAAAAAGATTTTGAAGCCTCCTGTTTTTGAAAATGAAATAGATACGCGTCAGGCGTATTTGTTAAATATGATTTTATGGGGATTGATTGCAATTACGTTTTTATATGCGCTTGTTGTACCGGTCATTGAGCCACAATTTTCGATTCGTGCTTGGATTCAAGCAGGGATTAGCACGCTTATAAATTTCTTTTTACTTTTCATTCTGCACCGCGGATTTGTGCGAGTAGCAGCTGTTATTCAAGTAATTGCTTTTTGGATATTTTTCAGCTTAATTGCATTGAATGGTTCCGGCGTACAAGATGAAGCATATAGTTTCGGCTATTTGCTGGTCATTTTGAGTGCAGGCCTTTTGCTTGGACCCAAACCCGCTTTGGGCGTTACTGTTTTATCGTTGGCATTTGGTTTTTTAATGATGTATCTCAGCCGAATTGAAGTTATTCAAAAACCCGAGAATAATCCTTCATCATTTACTTGGGTTATCAGCTTTGTTATTTTTCCAATGGTTGCGCTTTTACAATATTTATCAGCACGGACGTTGAATGAAGTATTAGAACGAGTTAGAAAAAGCGATGAAAAACAAAAATTAATTTCAAAAGTCAGCACAGACTATACCTTTGAAAGCGAAGTAGATGAACAAGGCAATGCAAAGTTATTATGGGTAGCCGGTGCATTTGAAAAAATGACCGGTTATTCACAAGAAGAATACACTGCTACAGGCGGCTGGAGCGGGCATATGCATCCAGATGACCTTGAAAAAGATGCTGAAGATATGCGGACTTTGTTACGCAATCAAGATGTGGTCAATTCAGAGATTCGCACATTTGCAAAAGATGGTTCTATTCGTTGGGAACGTGTGTTTGCTCATCCCGTTTGGGATGAAAAAGCAAATCGTTTGGTCGGAATCGTAGGGGCTGTGCAGGATGTCACTCAGCAAAAAATAGCAGAAGAAATGCTTAAAGAAACAATTCTGCGACAAAATGCGATTTTGAATAACATTCCAGATATGGCGTGGATGAAAGATAAAAACGGATATTACATCGCGGTAAATGACGAATTCCTTAATTTTATAAACTTAGATATAAATGCCATCATTGGCAAAACCGACCTTGATATTTTCGAAAAAGAAATTGCTGAGTTCTATCGCGATGGTGATAAGCAGGTTATGGAATCAAAGCAACGCCAAAGGATTGAAGAGAAATTAAACATGAAAAATGGGAAAATTCGCTGGGCAGAAACAGTCAAAACTCCCATCATCAATCCTGCTGGCGAAGTGGTTGGCACGACAGGCATTTCCCGCGATATTACCGAAAGAAAAAATGCAGAATTAGAACGCGAGAGATTAATCAAAGAATTAGAAGCCAAAAATACGGAACTGGAAAGATTTACTTATACCGTTTCACATGATTTGAAATCACCTTTAGTGACAATCACTGGCTTTTTAAGTTACCTCGAAAAAGATGCCCGCGCCGCAAACTTTGACAAATTCAACCAAGACCTCGAACGTATTCATCAAGCCGTCAATAAAATGCAGAATTTGCTCAAAGACCTTTTAGAACTATCGCGTATCGGCAGAATGATGAATGACCCAATTGAAATCGGTTTCGGAGAAATTGTCCGCGAGGCGTTGGCGTTGGTAGATGGCAACCTCAAAGCAAAAAATGTAAAAGTTGAGTTTGTAGATGAAGGTCATAAAGTATTTGGAGATAAAATTAGATTGGTAGAAGTATTACAAAACTTAATAGAAAATGCGATTAAATTTATGGGTGAACAGCCTAATCCATTAATTCGGATTGGTTCAATCACCGATTCACAAAAAGCAATAACGTTTTTTGTTCAAGATAATGGCATTGGGGTTGAACCACAATTTATAGATAGAATCTTTGGCTTGTTCAACAAACTCAAGGCTGATACACCTGGCTCAGGAATTGGCTTAGCACTTGTAAAACGAATCGTCGAAGTGCATGGCGGAAAAGTTTGGGTTGAGTCTGAACTTGGCAAAGGCTCAACATTTTATTTTACATTGGCATAACTTTGGAGTCAGGTGGCTTGCCGCTGAATTATTAAGGAGCAAGCTCATTGACTCCATAAAAACAAAGGAGTAATCATGTGCGGAAGGTTTACACTCACAGTTGACCCGTCAGAATTAAATGAGGCGTTTGAAAACTATACATTTCCCAAAAAATTTTCACCGCGCTTCAACATTGCCCCATCACAACCTGTGTTGGCAATTCCAAATGACGCAAAAAACAAAGCTGATTTTTTTCTATGGGGTTTGATTCCATCTTGGTCTAAAGACCCGAGCATTGGCAATAAACTCATCAACGCACGTGGTGAAACCATTGCAGAAAAACCTTCGTTTCGCGGTAGTTTCAAATATAAGCGTTGTTTGATTCTCGCTGATGGGTTTTATGAATGGAAAGCAAATGCAAATCAAAAAACAAAAACACCATATTT
>JAEURF010000199.1 GCA_016789205.1 Anaerolineales bacterium | reverse complement strand
GCCATACCTTTTTCATGTCGCGCTTGTGGAATAAAGACCGATACCGGTTGAGATTTTCCACGCACAAAAATTGGAGGCAGAGTTGTAAAGTCAACTCGTAATTTTGCGTCATTATATGTATTCGCGTCGCAAAAAATATTCATCATATTCGTACCCGCTGGAAAATTACTCATCGAAGCGGCATACATCAAGCGCGATGCTAAATTCACCGAATCCCCAATAATCGTATATTCACGACGCGTTTCATTTCCAATCACGCCACAAAATACACGCCCAGTTGTAATCCCCACATAACAATGCATACCCAATTCAGTAATTTCAGTATAAATATCTTGCGCCGCTAACACCCCCCGCAGGGCATCATCTTCATGTGAAAAAGGTGGCAAGCCAAACGCCGCCAATAACGAAACCCCTTTATCATCCACTACAATTTTATTCATGCTACCTTCATAACGATAAATAGCACTTTGAATTAATTCAGAAATTTTTTGTGCTAAGGCTGGGTCTGTACCACGCACCATTTCAGGAATATTGATAAACAAAGTTGTCACGCGCCTCAACTCTGCCAACCAATCCGATTGACCTGCATCAATTCTTTTAGCAATCGCACCAGGGATATACGACCTTAAAGCAGGGATGCTGTTTTCATCTAATCGAATGCTTCGCTCCGCTTCATTACTAACCTTCGACTTGATTCTGTTTAGCAACACATGCCCATCTTCAACTTGATTCCCAACAGCATGATTCTTCAACTTCTCCCATGCTTCTGGCGAAGACATAATTTGACCAGGTTTCAGTGTCATTTGCATCTTGCTTATTTGGTCAAGTGCATCACCTGTCACTACCATTTCCCAACGATTGAAGACACCACCCAAACCTGTTAATGCTAAGTGACCTGCCGTAATCGCAATCCGAGTAGATAATGTTTTTCCACCTGCTTGAAAATCATCTAAAATAATTTTTGATTCAAAAGCCGTTTGCGCCGCCAACAAAGTTGCTTTTTCTAAATCGTCATATTGCCAAATGACGAGTAATCCATCACCTGCAAATTTGACAATATCCCCACCATATTTCTTGATAGTCTGAATCCATTGGCTATAAAAATCATTCAAAATAGAAGATATATCTTCTGCGCCGGAAGGTCCACGAGCCACAAATTCTTCAGTCAATGCAGTGAAGCCAGAAATGTCCACGAATAACACTGCCGCTAAATAGTCACCAGCAAAAGGCTTGTTTGGAGGCGTTGGGTCATCTAAGATGCGACTCTGCAAAATCTCAGGGACATAACTTTTAAGCGTATTAATCAAGGGGTTGGTGGGCATAATAAATCAGGCAAATTATATCGCAGGGGGGCATCGAATCACTTAACAATCTTTATACAAACAAAAACCGCCAAGCCCGCTAAGAGCGCCAAGTTTTTTCTTGGCGACCTTCGCGTTCTTAGCGGTTAATGCTAATTGCTAAACGCTAATAGCTAACTGCTACTAGGCGGTTTCCATATATCTTTCAATTTCGTAATCGGTCACACGCAAACGGAAATCATCCCATTCTTCATATTTTGCGCGCAAGTAGGCTTCAAACAGAAAATCGCCAAATGCTTCTTTCACGACAGCATTCTTTTCTAATTCACCTAAAGATTCAGCCAATGAACCGGGCAACTCAGTTACACCCAATTTGGTGCGTTCTTCTTTATTCAAATGATACAAATTGATGTTGTTCAATGGTTTGGGTGCTTCCATCTTTTTATCAATGCCATCTAATGCGGCGGCGAGCATAGCCGTAAACGCTAAATATGGATTGGCAGATGGGTCTGGGAAACGTAATTCAGCCCGCACAGATTTATCACGACCTTCTGTATAGCGTGGAATACGAATCAACGCTGAGCGATTTTGTTGTGCCCAACCAATATAGACAGGCGCTTCGTAACCGGGGACTAAACGTTTATATGAATTGACTGTCGGAGCCACTACACCAGCCAATGCGCGCGCATGTGCTAATTGACCTGCAATAAATGAATAGGCAAGGGGTGAAAGGTGTGCAGTATCTTTTGCATCAAAGAATAAATTGTCCCCAGATTTTGTGTCGAAGAGAGATTGATGGCAGTGCATCCCAGAGCCATTGATTCCGAACACAGGCTTGGGCATGAAAGAAGCGACCAATCCGTGTTGCGCCGCAATTGCTTTGACAGTGTATTTCAACGTTAATACATTATCAGCAGTTTTTAATGCATCTGCAAAACGAAAATCAATTTCGTGTTGACCCAATGCCACTTCATGATGTCCAACTTCAACATCTAAGCCCATTGCATCCAATGCATCCATCAATGCAGTGCGTACGACAACAGCTTCATCGAAAGATGAAAAATCAAAATAACCGCCAGTATCATGTGGAGCAGGATGAACTCCATGACCATTCGTCGCTTTGAATAAGAAAAATTCTGGTTCAGGTCCAATGTTAAACTTCCAACCTTTTTCATCTAATTTCTTCAAAATACGTTTCAATGCGCCACGTGGGTCGCCGGGGAATGGGTCACCGGCAGGCGTGTAAATATCACAGAATACACGCGCGCGTTTTGAATTTTCCGCAGACCACGGTAAAACAGCATACGTATCGGGGTCAATCTTCAAACGCATATCACTTTCTTGAATGCGCGCAAACCCTTCCACTGATGAACCGTCAAACCAAGCACCATCTTCTAACACACCTTCTAAATGCCGAATGGGCATGTCCACACTTTTCACAGAACCTAACACATCTGTGAATTGCAAAGAAAGAAACTTAACTTTATCTTCCTTCACACGCTTTAATAATTCTTTGCTATCCATAATTTATTTCTCCTTTTGAAATAATTTTTTTGATTTTTTGACTCTTAACTTTTACATTCTGCTGACCATCATCCATTGACTGCCTCCTCCGCCTCTTTCTTAACTTGAGATTTGCTCTTGTTATTGATGAATGCTACTGCGCCGATGATGATTGCTGTTGCTAACCAAATGCGTGGCTCCAGAATCTCATTGCCAAAAAAGTAACCTAACAAAACCGCCACAATCGGGTTGACGTATGCGTACGTCGCCACCAATGAAATTGGCGCGTTTTGTAATAACCAAATGTATGAACCGAACCCAATAATTGAACCAATGGTAATTAAGTAAATCAACCCAATTAAAGACCTTGTTGAAACTTCGGCAGGATTCCAGCCGTTTAACTCACCTGTGATTAACGAGATGACAAACAAACCGATACTGCCCATCAACATTTCTGCACCTGTTGTCATCAATGTTGATTTTGGCAAATCAGCAGACTTGCTATAAATCGAACCGATTGCCCAAAATAAACAGGCACTTAATAGCGCAATCACGCCGAATGGATTTAATCTGGTTTCGCCGCCAGCAATTTCAGCTGGACCGACGAGGATGAAAATACCAATAAAGCCAATTATTAATCCGACAATGGATTGCCAATTCGGTTTTACGCCTTTCGGGCGAACTGCTTCCATAATGACTAGAAATAATGGCACAGAACCAATAATCAAAGCGGCAATGCCGGATGGAATGGTTTGCTCAGCCCATGCGACCAATCCGTTGCCGCCGAGTAAAAGCAAGTTACCGATAACAAAAGTGGAAATCCACTGATTGCGCGTTGGCATGGCACTTCCTACGGCGCGTTGCCATATCACCAAAATTAATCCTGAAACTAAAAAGCGAATCCCTGCATGGAAAAATGGCGGGATGGTTTCAATGGCAACTTTGATGCCAAAATAGGTTGAACCCCAAACGATGTAAAGTGTAATTAATGCTATCCAGAT
>JAEURF010000198.1 GCA_016789205.1 Anaerolineales bacterium | reverse complement strand
AAGCGAATGTATCAGGTCAAGATGCAGTTGTCCCGTCTCGTGTGAGGCGCAGGAGATGGCTAGGTCAGCTTGGGTGAATCCATAATGTTCCACGCCGCCTTGCTCGACGAATGGCAACGTCTGAAATGGTTTTGCAGATGAACGCAAAAAAGCGACCGCATATGGGTCGCCATAAGAATGTAGTAATTTGCCGGTTGAGTCTACAACTGCGATAGAGCCGAAATGCTGAGACTCAATCATGTTTCCGCGTGTGAGTTCAAAAAGCGGCTGAGGCGCGTTCATTAATCCTCGCTAGATGGATTTGAAGCGTGATATTGACGTGCGTTGTAATGAAGCAAGCCGTAGCGCAAGCGTTGTGCAAATTGTTTCTGGCGTGCGGCTGGGGCTTTGAACCAAGTGAGCATAGAGGTTACTAATTTTTCAACAGTGGCTGGGTTTGGTTTTTTGGTGGTGATTTTATTTAATTTATCGCTGACATGTTTGAGGAAATCATATTGATTTTTTATAATGTTTGTGGTTACCACGCCACCGCGACTGCTGATAAAGGTATAACCTTTGTAGGCTGAATCTAAAAGTTCGTTGATGGATTCAAGCCAGGCTTTCAAACTAGAACCCGCCAGAAATGGCGGTTGATTTTTTAAGACTGTATCGCCGATAAATAAAATCTTTTCTTCGGGTAAATGTACCCAAATAGAGCCGTGAGACGGACCGGGATGGTGTTCTAATAAAACTGGGGAATTGCCCCAATGTAAAGCCATTTGGTCTGAAAAGGAAATTTCGGGCAATGCCCAACGCACACTTCCTAAACCGGGGATTGATTCCCAATCTGCGCCGGTTTCTTCACCTTGTGCTTTGAATGTGCTTGGGCGGGTACGAAAAATATTTGCAGTTTTTTCTTGAGCAACCACTGTGCAATCCATGGCGCGTGCGCCAAGTGTTCTGTCAGGGTGCGCATCCATGTTAACTAAGATGCGCTCAATGCCACCGCCTAGACTCATTAAAGAAGCACGCCACGAGCGCGCATCTTCAGATGAAGGTGGCGCGTCAATTTGAATTAATCCGCGTTGGGTGACGATGACGCCTAATGTTACGCCGGGAAATTGGTCGTCAATATATATGTTTTTTATTACTTCCTGCATGTTGCTCCTGAGTTATCTTATGGTCTGTGGTTTTAAAGCGCAGAGATTCAGTTTATGGCTGTGTCTCTACTTTGCCATTTTTTTTATCTGGTTTGAAGGTCAAGCGACCCGTTACGCGCTTGAGTTGACCTGTTGCTTGTTTCTTGGAAACGGGCAAAGTTAACCAGAAAGTTGTGCCTTTATCCACTTCGCTTTCCACCCAAATCTCGCCGCCATGTCCGTTTACGGCGAGTTTACAAAATGCTAAGCCAACGCCTAAACCGCCGGGTCTATTTTTGGCACGCAGACGTGTAAATTTTTCAAAAATACGTTCTTGGTCTGCCGCAGGAATCCCTGTACCGGTATCTTTTACCCAGAACTTTACAAACATACCATCGGATGTGGGTTGTGCACCAACTTCAATATGCCCGTTGACCGGTGTGAACTTAATTGCATTCTCTACTAAATTTACGAGTACGCGATAAATCATATCTTGGTCTATCCAAATTAAGGGGAGAACGCTGGTGGCTCTATTTTCAATCGTTTGTTGGCGGGCATTTGCACCCGGTTGAACATCTTGCAATGATTCGCGTACCAATTCGACTGGATTAATCGAGTTTTGTTCTGCAATCGGTTGACCCGATTCAAGGCGATTAATATCTAGCAATGAATTGACCAAGCGTTGAATACGCCCGGTTGAATTCTTGGCAATCGTTAGCATGGAGCTTAATGTGTCATCTTCTTTAGGCAGTAAACTGCTCATCATTTCAAGGCTTGAGACAATGTTACCCAATGGGGAACGTAAGTCATGAAAAATCATAGAGGTCATATCATCACGTAAAGCATCTAATTCTTTGCGCGCTGAAACATCTTTCATAATCCATTGAATGGCATCGGTGCTGTCATATTCTACGCGGCGGGCATACACTTCCACATACACGGCGACGCCATCTTGCCGTAACATACCGGACTCGTAATTACATCCCTTGCCTGTTTTTAACGTGTCAAAATTCAAGCCAGTTTTATTCCAATTAACTTCATGCAATTGGTCTATGGTAATCTCATGCAATTCTTGAAGCGGATAGCCACTCAACTTAACCGCCTGACGATTGGCTTCTAAGACTTTGCCATCCCAGTCAGTAATAAAAATCATATCAATACTATCTTCAAACAATTCGCGATAATGTTGATGGGCTTTTTGTAAGCGTTCAAACAATGCCGCATTTTCAATGGTTGTGCCGGCGAGGCTTCCTAAACCACTCATTACCACCAAAGCATCCGCGTCAAAAGAACCCGTAGTGGGATTAATCGCTTCTATCACGCCGATGGTTTTGCCATGCGCTTGAATTGGAGCAATTGCCAAAGCACGCGTCTCGACTCCGTTCAACTTGTCTGCTTCTTTGAAGCGTGAATCTAACCTGACGTTGGGTATCACCACTCCATATTTCTCATTCATAACGATTCCGGCTATCCCCTGCCCAGCAGGAATGCGATTGCCAGTGACACTGCCAGAGTTATTGCCCGCCGCCGCATGGAAGACTAAATCGTTCTTATTGTCGGCTAAAGCCAAAGCCACTGTTTCCACCTGCAACGCCTGCATCGTCTGAGTCAAGATGCGTCGCAAGACATCGTTCATTTCTAACGAGGTATTAATCGCCGCCGCACCTTCTGCCAAAGCAGACATAATCCGTGCTCTTCTTTGTGTTTCGGTATATAAACGCGCATTCAAAACCGCAATGCTGGCTTGGTCTGCAATGGCTTGCATTAACTCTAAATGGTCTGGATTAAATGAATTGGGAACTGGATGAACTAACGTCAAAACGCCGACCATTTTATCGCGTGCCATCAACGGCACACAAATCGCAGATTTGGGTCCACTTTTATCAGCGGCGTCATCAGCGCGACGTAACCAGCGGTCATCTTTGCTGGTATCTGGCACCAAAACCGCTTTACGATTTTGCACCACCCAACCTGCTAATCCTTTTTCAACTGTTTCTCTTAATTGCTGTGTGGTGTGGTCATGGAATTGCCTGCCATATACAATTGTGGCATCTACAGGTTTGCCATTATCATCCATCACCACAATACTGCCACGTTCACCACCCACATATTGAATAGCGGCAAACAACAAACGTTGTAAAACCGTGCGAAGGTCGAGTGCAGCCGCAACTTCACGGCTGACTCTGACGAGTAATTCAAGCAAGGGGCGAGTACGAGATTCAGAGACCATAAACCCAATCTGACATTCCTGAACAAGTATAGTCCTTTTGGTACAATTAATCCATGCCCCTAAATGTACTAAAGATAAAAGCACTGTGTTTTGACGTGGACGGCACACTCAGTGACAGTGATAACCTGTATGTAAAAAAATTTTCAAGATTTATTCCCAAATTTCTCTTCAAAGACCCGGACCACACCGCCCGCAGACTAGTGATGTGGATGGAAGCACCCGGCAACGCCTTACTCGGATTTGCCGATACGCTTCATCTTGACGCACAAATGGTTGCTCTTATCAACTGGTTGAGTCAACACCGACGCCACGCCGATAAAGAATTTTTACTCATCCCCGGCGTAGATGAGATGCTCCAACAGTTACACGGACGTTACCCAATGGCAATTGTCAGCGCGAGAGATGAAAAAACCAATATGGCATTTCTCGAAAAATTTGATTTGGTGAAATATTTTGATGTGATTGTGACTGG
>JAEURF010000197.1 GCA_016789205.1 Anaerolineales bacterium | reverse complement strand
CGTTCATTGCTAAAAAGCGCAAGGATTACATGAGTAGCTTCTTAACAGAACTGTTAGCCAAAAAGTACTATTTTAGACTGATGAGAGACTTGAATTAATTTTGCTGAACGTATTACCGATGACAGGTCCAAGCATCAACAAGGCGGCAATGACAACAATAGCGACTAAAACGAGAATAAAAGCATATTCGACAAGCCCTTGACCCTTTTGTTTGGGTGAAAACAACATCATTCAATACTCCTTTCTTAAGAAAATTTAGGATATGTCTCATTGTAAAGAAAAAGCAAAACAAAATCAATCTGTTATTATTACAATCTTGTTAGGTTGGGAAGAGACTTTTCTGCGCGGGCGGGAGTTCTGTGGTTAAATTGCCCATAACCCTAAAAACTGGTGGTTTCTAATGCTCATACATTCTGCTTCTCAACTTCTGACCTTGGCTGGCGGTCCGCAACGCGGAAAGGCGCTCGGCACTTTAGGTATTATCGAAAATGGTGCTGTTTTGATTCGAGACGAAAAAATCATCGCCATTGGCAAAACAGACGAACTCAAACACGCTTACCCAGATGAGCCAACTTTTGACGCAGGTGGTTGTGTCATGATGCCCGGCTTTGTTGACCCACACACTCACATCGTTTGGGCAGGTGACCGCGCCGATGAATTTGAACTCAAAATGTCCGGCGTGCCCTATTTGGATATCCTCGCGGCAGGCGGCGGAATTTTATCAACAGTTAAAGCCACACGCACTGCCAGCATGGAAACTCTCATGGCGCAAACTCGTCCGCGCTTGATGCGTATGTTTCGCAATGGAACAACCACCGCAGAAGCAAAAACGGGCTATGGTTTACAAACTGCAACAGAATTACGCTTGCTTAAAGCATTACTTTCTTTAAGTGAAGAAACTCCAATAGATTTAGCCTACACATTTTTAGGCGCACACGCAATTCCACCAGAATATAAAGATAATCCACAAGGCTATGTGGATGAAATTACAAAGACAACATTGCCAATGTTAAAAGAATGGTGGGAGACTCACGCTCCGCATAAAACACTTCCGTTTGTGGATGTATTTTGCGAGACGAAGGCTTTTACTTTGGAACAATCGCGTCAAATCTTGACTTCGGCTGGGTCGCTGGGATTTCCACTTAAGATTCACGCCGACGAATTTGACAACCTTGGCGGTGCAAAACTTGCGGCGGAATTAAATGCCGCCTCCGCTGACCATCTCGTAGTCACGTCTGATGCGGATATTGAAGCGATCGGAAAATCTGACACAGTCGCAGTCGCTTTGCCTTGCACGCCGTTTGGTTTAGCAGAAAGTCATTACACACCTGCCAAAAAATTTATCGGAGCAGATGCAATTCTCGCCATAGCTACAGACTGTAATCCCGGCACCACATGGAATGAATCGATGCAATTTGTGATAGCACTCGCTTGCCGTGCTATGAAATTAACACCTGCACAAGCCATAGTCTGCGCCACAATTAATGCCGCTCATGCCATTCGCAAAGCCGATGTGGTTGGTTCTTTAGAAATCGGCAAGCAAGCCGATATGTTAATTTTATCTGTACCAAATTATCGCCAAATTGGTTATCGCTATGGGACGAATCTCGTCAAACAAGTTGTCAAACGCGGGCAAATTTATTCTGTAGATGTGGGGTATTATCGAACTGCTTGATATGAAAAAACAAACTGAAAACTTAATTCCGCTTGCTCGTGATATTGTCATGGACCACATTCCGCAATTGGTGGTAGTGTTAGGTGCGGATGATTTAATTGTAGATGTTAATGAAGCTGTAGAAACTTGGACGGGTATTTCAAAATCTGAAATGCTGGGCAAAGACCCGTTGCAAATTTTCAAGCAATGGCCCCAATTTTTGAATCGTATGCTTGTTACAGAAGAGACCCGTGAAGAAGTGACCCTGCCCGGAAAACCTGCCCGCATGGTTGAGTTGATGGTCATTCCGATAAAAAATAAAATAGATGGAAAATTAAACGGCAGAGCGATTGTGGCGCACGACATTACAGAGCGTAAACAAGCCGAAAATGATTTGACCGATATGAACGAAATTTTATGGGGCAAAATTGAAGAGGTTGAATCATTGCGGGCGCAATTACAAGAACAAGCCATCCGCGACCCGTTGACAGGATTATTTAACCGCAGATTCTTTTCAGAAGCATTAGAAAAAGAATTTTCCAAAGCCGCGCGTGAAAATATAGCCTTATCCGTTATTATTTTGGATGTTGACCATTTCAAAAAATTCAATGATACGTATGGACATAAATGCGGTGACTTTGTTTTACAATCGCTGGCGAAATTTCTTAATGACAATGTTCGCAAAGGCGACATTATCTGCCGTTTTGGCGGCGAAGAGTTTGTCATCTTAATGCCCAACGCAGATACAAACTCAGCACAAGAACGGGCTGAATTTTTGAGAAAGCAATTTGAAGACATGCTCTTTGAATACGATGCTGAAAAATTAAAATGTACTTTTTCAGCAGGTGTGGCATCTTTCCCTGCTCATGCTTCTCAAGGTGAGTTGTTATTAAACTTAGCAGACCAAGCCTTGTATCAATCCAAAGCGAATGGTAGAAATTGTGTGACGGTGTATAACTTTCAGGGTGCGTCGCACCAAACGGGTTAAGATTCTTCTAGCCCGTCAGGTGCGACGCACTCAAATAACATGGAGAATAAAAATGCAAATTGATATTATCGGTGTGCCAATAGATTTAGGCGCAGACCGGCGTGGTGTGGATATGGGACCGAGTGCGATTCGGTATGCTGGCTTACAAAAGAAATTAGAAGACTTAGGGTACGCAGTGCAAGACGAAGGCAATATTGAAGTTCCAATTGCTGAAATGTGTACGATTAAAAATCCAAAGTTGAAATATTTAGATTGCATTGTCCCAATGTCGAGAAGGGTTTCAGGCGCAGTATCCACTTCCATTCAGCGTGGCAGTTTTCCCCTAGTAATCGGAGGCGACCATTCTCTATCTATTGGTTCAGTGCGTGGCGCGGCGCGTAATCGAAAAATCGGAGTCATCTGGTTTGATGCTCATGCAGATTTCAATACCGATAAAACTACACCATCAGGAAACATTCATGGAATGAGTCTGGCGGCATTGACCGGTTACGGTGATAAAAGTTTGGTGCAATTGTGGGATGAAACAATTCCGGTCATTGACCCAAATAAAATTGCAATCGTCGGCGCGCGAGATTTAGACCCCGGCGAAAAAGATAATTTGCGAAATGCAAACGCAATGGTGTTGAGCATGGAACAAATTGATCGTTATGGCATGGTGGCGATGATGGAAAAAGCAATTGAACATGTCAGCCGTGATGTGGATGGAATTTATTTTTCGTTTGATTTAGATGCGCTCGACCCACAATTTGCGCCCGGTGTAGGTACGCCTGTGCCTGCAGGCATTACACATCGTGAAGCGCATTTGGCATGTGAAATGATTGCTGAAACTGGAAAATTAATCGGCATGGATGTTGTGGAAGTCAATCCAATTTTAGATATTCAAAATCAAACTGCAAAACTTGCTGTTGAATTTGCATTGTCTGCATTGGGTCGCCGTATTTGGACTGGATAAATTAACGGGGTGCGACGCACTCTATATATAAAAGAAAAGATGACTTTATGAAACCAACTTTAGCTGACATTGAAACACTTGCACGAAATGCTGGAAGTATTTTACGAGATGGATATAACCAAGCCCACACGATTCAATACAAGGGTGAAATTGATTTGGTGACCGAAGCAGACCACGCCTCCGAAGCATTTTTGTTGAATGAAATTGCTACTAAATTTCCCGGCGGACATATCTTGGCAGAAGAAACTG
>JAEURF010000196.1 GCA_016789205.1 Anaerolineales bacterium | reverse complement strand
GAAACTGAAGTAAAAAACCAAAGTAAGTCATCTATATTTTCCTGTAGGTCACACTTTCAGTGTGACGATTTTATTTATTATGCATGTCACGCTACAAGCGTGACCTACGTGTTACTTTCATCATCACTCCTGGGCGTGGTTCTAAAGTTGCACCCATGTGCGGATGAATTTTGTGATTCGTAAATTTAAACGTAAAATTTTTAAGTAAATAAGATAGAACAACTCGCGCTTCAACTTGACCGAAGGTTGCTCCAATGCATACACGCGGACCGCCACCAAAAGGCACATAACTTAAACCTGCGGGTTTCTTTCCGTTTGAAAATCTTTCGGGGCAGAAAGATTCTGCATTTTCCCAAACATTTTCATCACGGTGGGTGAGATAGATGGAATAAAACAATCTTTCATCTTTTGGTATTTTATTTCCATCAAAATCCATTTCTTGTGCAATGCGGCGATTGCCAATATGAATTGGAGGATATAAGCGCAAACTTTCTTTGATGACATTATCTAGCAATGGAACTCGTTCTAAATCATTTGTTTTGTCTATTTCATTTACTACTTGTTGATGAATTTCTGGATGTTGACCTAATAATGCAAATGTCCATGCTAATAATGCGGTGGATGTATCATGTCCTGCAATTAACATCGTCAGCATTTGGTCGCGGATGATTTTGTCGGACAAGCCCGCGCCTATTAGATGTTGTAATAAATCATTTGGACGGTGGACGGTGGACGATAGACCGTCCTCGGTCTGCCGTCTACGGTCTGTAATGATTTGAAACAAATAATCATCTAACACTTTCAACGGCTTGCGAAATCCAAAGCGCGGAATCTTTCGCCATAAAATCCATGCACCGGGTGAAATGTATTCAATAGATTTGAGAACAGGCTTCCAGATTTTTTCTAAATCATCCCAAACATCTTTGCTGAATAAGGTTTGCATGATGATGAGCAAAGCAATTTTTCTACTTTCAACTAACATATCCACAACTTCGCCGTCACGCCATTGTGAGGAGACTCTGTCGGTTTGAGAAATCATTGACGCGGTGTACTCAGGCAGGCGTGAGGTATGAAGCGCAGGCTCCATCAATTTACGATAATGGTCATGTTCATCGCCATCTACAATCAAAACACCTTGACCTAATAAATCGGTGACAGGGTCTGTGTTGCGCCATAAAACTTTATCTCGTTCAGTGACCAATACTTTTTTATTTGCTTGTGCGCCAAAAACGACATACGGCTTGAACATCGGCAATGGAATTTGAAAAAAATATCCGAGATGATTCGCTAAAATTTTTAACGGACCTAAAGGAGATTTTTCTTTTAGAAAAGCAAGTAAAGCGGCTCTGCCAATTTCGGGTGAAACTTTATTTTCAGCCATGTTACTTGACTTGCAATGCTTCCTGATTTGGTTTTCGGAATCTATCTGCAATCCAAAGTCCAAGCCCAACCAAACCAGCGATGACAAATGCAACTAGATATTCAATGAATGGAATCCGTATCGCTTCTGCTAACCCTTTGGCAACGTCAAAGTTATAAACCAAAAGCATCGCAATCACATAAGCCGCACTGATTAACCATTTGGTGAGGCGTGAGAGGTTGAGTCCGTGCATTTGCGTGACGACAAACATCGCGCCAAAACCGAAAGTGAACATTTGCCAAATGTTTGGTGCTTGATAAATAGCAATTAAAAAAGCATGGGGAATGACTGTGATTTCTTGCACCACAGTCCAATATTTGTTGACGTGGATTTTGGTGAGAAACAAACTACTTTGCAACATCAACAAGAACATATAAAAGAAGCCCGCTAAATGACCAGGCGTGCTGACCATTGGATGAAACCAAAAAGTGTACACCACTGCCCACGCAAATAAATATCCATGATATTTTCTGGCAAATGAAATGATTCGTTCACTCAATGATGCTTTGTACCCAAAGAACATACCGCGTCGTTTATTTTCAATAATCAAAATGACACACAGCATCAAAATCACAGAACCTTGTGATGAGAAGGAAGAAACATCTTGTGCGAGGGCATCATACCAAATATGGGTTTGAATCAAATGCAAAATGATAAAAAAGGCATTCACACCCAGCGCCCATACATTCACAGGGTGAATTCCAGAACTATATTTTTTCACTTTTGTTTGGGCATAATAAATTAATGCCCATAAAATCACTTGATGAATGGCGTAAAATCCCCAAGCCGTGATTTGACCCGCAAACGTGGAGTTTAGCAATTGCCAGTCGTAATCTCGTATTTCAGCGGCTTGAATTAAGACGAATTTTTCTAGTAATGGATTTGCCAACCAAATTAAAAATGTAAACACTGCCGAAAAAGCAATGCCACCCCATAAAGCAGTTTGCGCCATGCGCGGGTTTGATAATTTATTTTCCATTATGTTTTTATTTTCTCTTTCGAAATGTTATAAGCCTTCAAGGTTCTTTCTTTTACAATTTCTCTATCTACAATTGGTGATTCAGGATAACCTGAAACTTTTATTTTATATTCCCAGGGCGTGTGAATTTCCTTTTCACTCAAATCTTTCAATTCAGGAATCCATTTGCGAATGTAATTTCCATGTGGGTCAAACTTTACACTTTGCAAAACAGGGTTGAAAATTCTAAAATATGGCGCGGCATCTGTGCCAGTTCCTGCTGTCCATTGCCAGCCGCCATTGTTCGCCGCCAAATCTCCATCCAATAAATTTTCCATAAACCACGCTTCGCCCCAACGCCAATCAATCAACAAATCTTTGACCAAAAACGAGGCCACAATCATTCTGGCGCGATTATGCATCCAGCCAATTGATTTCAATTGACGCATTGCCGCATCAACAATCGGGACGCCTGTTTCACCAGCCTTCCACTTTTCAAACTCCTCGACATTGTTTCTCCATGGAATATTTTTCAATGCAGGATTAAATGACTCGTTAGCCACATGCGGAAAATGATACAAGATTTGGATATAAAACTCACGCCAGATTAATTCATTAAGCCAAATTTCTGCGTTGCGTTTTGCTTCTGCGCTTCGTGCCTGACTTTCAGCCTGTTTCGCCGCGTAGACTGCTTGTCTTAACCCAAGCATTCCAAATCGTAAATAAGGTGAGAGTGACGATGTTCCATCTAAGTCCATGCGATTTCTGTCATTTGCATAAGAATATAGTTTATGGAGTGCAGAAGCTTGCTTCTGCTTGTCAACTACCAAGCTAGTTGATTCCATACCTGTAAATTCTTCAAGCCGAGTTTGTGCTTCTAACTCACCAGCAGGGAAGTGCTTGCTTGATTCGAAATTCGGAATAAGTTCAGATTTAATCCCAACAGGCGTATCAATTTTTTCTGGTGCTGAAATTAAGTTTATTTTTTTATATTGCAACTTCCATATTTTTGAATATGGTGTGTAAACTGTATATGGTCTGCCATCTTGCTTCAAAACCTGTTTCGGATGATGAACTGTTTGACTGTGAATTAATGTTAATGGCAAGATTTTTTGAATTAATGAATCTCGTCTGCGAGCATAAGGTGTGAAATCTTCTTCGGCAAATATAGTTTCAGATTTGGTTTCGTCAAATAATTTTCTTAATTCATCAATAGGTTTTCCCTTACGAATTACAAGATAAGAATTACGCTTTCGTAATTCTTTATCTAATTCATTCAAGCCTTCGTAAAGAAAATTTTTTCGGCGTGATGATGATTGGTCAAATGCTGGGTCTAAGATAAATGTTGGGATGACCGAACCTGTTTGAAGCGCGCCCCAGCAGGCCCGCCAGCAGCGACATGTGGATCTGCTCGTAGGTGGCCGGCGTGGCATCGAGCTTCCAGCCATGCTCGGCCACCACCGTG
>JAEURF010000195.1 GCA_016789205.1 Anaerolineales bacterium | reverse complement strand
AAGCTTGCGCCCACGACAAACGTTGCGCCGATTAATGATAATGCTAAGCCAATCCAAAATGAGCCGCGTAATTTTTCACGAAGAAAGAAGAATGCGGCTAATGCAACCCAAAGCGGAGATGTGTTGCCAAGTAAGGTCGCTTTTGCGGCGGTGGTGTATTGAACCGATGTGTTCCACGTGGCAAAGTCTAATGCGGTGAACATGCCTGCTAAAATTGGAAACCAAATCCAACGCATTTCAAGTGGCGGGAGTGTTCTTTGGCGTTGAATAAAAAAGGGTGTAAATAAAAGGGTTGCAATAAACACACGATAAAACCCAGTGATGGGACCGGGCGCGTCAGCCCAGCGCACAAACATGGCAGAAAGGCTTAATGCAGTAATTCCGATTGCAAGGGCAAGGTAAGGGAAGGTTCGATTTTGTGACATGAGGCAGAATTGTACCTCATGGATGCTTAGAAGCGAGCCATGTTTATCATGTCAAGCGTAGGCATCAACTCAGTAAGTTTGCGCAGGCTAAAATCAGGTTTGATGCGTTGCATATCGCCTTCATTAAATTGTGCGCGGCGCGTTATCCAAATTGTTTTCATGTGCAATTCTTTTGCGCCAACAATATCAGCTTGCAAACTATCACCAATCATCACAGCTTCTTCAGGCATAATGTTCCATTGTGCCAGCGCGATTTCAAATGCGCGCGGATGCGGTTTGCGATAATAACAAGCCGCTGAAGTTAATACAAAATCAAAATATTCACGAATGCCAAAATTTTCAATCAATTGCTGAACGTCTTTATCATCGCCTGCGTTTGAAAAAATTCCTAAATGATATTGATTGGATTTTAGCAATTGCAAAGTTTCGACAGTATCTTTTTCTAATTGCCAATTGGTTTGGGTGACGGCGTACATCGCATCCAGCGCTGACCTGAGAACTGATTCGGCGACTTCGGCATACTCTAACTCTTTGAGCAATTCTCGCAAAACAAAATGATAAGTGGTCTCTTGGTAATCTTTGTCGCGTTGGTTGTAATATTCATGTAAGCGCTTGCGGAAAACTTTTGAGTCAAGTTGAATATCATACTCGCTTAATTTGTTAACCAATGCTTCATCTGCGCGCGTATAAATTTCACTTGAATCGTTAATCGTATGCATGAGCGTCCCGCCCAAATCAAAGAGGATGTGTTTAATAGCAGAAGTGGTCATCAGGCTCATTTATATCTCTGATGACCACTTCTCGTAAAGGGGAATTAAGTAGGATTAATACTTATTTGATATAAACAATGCCACTTTGTACGAGTTGATTGTCAATGTATAACTCTAAGCGGTATTCGCCATCTGCAAGAATGAAGACATTGGTGTAATCAAAACCGAAATTTGTGTACCAAGTGTCTCCTTCGCTAAGGTCTTGATTACTTACTCTTCGGAGCGTCAGGTCTTCTTGACCGTTTCTGTACACTTTCCAAATGTATTGTGAGGTCGGCGGTCCGCTATATGTAAATTGCACATCAAACGATGAGTCTCCGTAGGAAATGATTCCATTGCTAGCTGGTTCAAAATCTGTAATATATCCTTCAGAGTCTTTCCCGGTCACATGCCCAAATACAAATGTACCAACTTCTGCACTGGTCTCGCCGCTAGGCAAACGCCCGGTATATTCTAAAGCGGTTGTTGCTTCTTTGAGACGTATCATTTGCTTAATCGCAAAATCGCGGATGACGTTATGGTCTCCATTGACCTGATTTACATCTGGCGCTTCCGTCCAGGCTTTTGGGTTTCCTTCCAAGCGGTCAACAAGGTTTTGCAAATCAATTGCACTTGCATCCATGTAATACCACAAAGAGGCGGGAGGTTCATCTCCATTGTTACGGGCTTCGCTAATTTGCCTTTCTGCTTCGCTCATCAAAATATCATATTGCTCTTGCGAGCGAACGAGGTCTCCCATCACTAAATAAGTGAGCGCTTGATTCATTCTCACACCCAATACCTCAGGATGAGTTTGTAAGATGTGGTCATTAACTTCTATGGCTTGAAGATATTGCCCAGTTAGATAATATGTCCATCCTAAATTCCAATTTGTGCTGATGTCATCTAACCCTTTGCTTCGAGCAGTTTCATACTCTGTGATTGCATTGGCATAATCTTCTAAGGCGTAATACAAATTTCCACGTTCATAATGTGCCTTTGCATAATCAGGTTTTAGCGAAAGCGCAAGATTAAATTTTTCAAAGGCTTCATCTATCCTGCCTTGATTTGAAAGCCCAATCCCTTCAGCGTACGCACGAATCGCATCATGATTTACAGTTGGGCGCGTGAGAATCTGATAAAGCGAACCCGCAAACCATAACATGCATACGCCGACAATGCCCGAACCGACGATGACAAACAACCATCTTACACGCCCGGCTAGCGCAAGCGAAAGACCATACAAAGAAAGTGCAACAGTTAATAAGGTGATTTGAACAATCAACCCATCGGCGATATTATCCGTAAAATTTCCTGCTTCAGATTCAGCCAGATATGTTTCCGAGAGGCGTCTAGATTCAACAAGATACGTTTCCGCTTCGTACCTGCCGAGTTCGGGCCAACCATACTCTGGGTCAAAGTATTCCTCATTAAGCAGTTTGCTAATATCAATGATGCGCCCTTGTAAAATTCGGTATCTGTCGGCGGTCTCATAATCCCCATTTTGCTCTGCCGAAGTGATTTGCCAATCTAATTCACTCCATGCCTGAAACGCCCCTTGCCATTCGTAACTATATTGAATCGCGCCAACAACTTCTTGTCGGGTGGCATCAATTGAATTTTGTTGTGCCCGCCGCCTGGACTGGTCTGATAAATTCGACGTATAGTTTTGAACATAAGCAGTAATTGAAACCAAAATAGCAACTGAAGCAATCAGAATCGTAACTAAGTTATCAAACTTTTTATCTGTTTTCGCTTGTTCGCTCATAGTTGTACCGCTCCAATCACAAGCCCGACTATTCCGCCTAATGCAAATAAAATACCCAATGTCGCCCACAGATATTTAAAACTTTTCTCAGTCGTTTGTGCAAGGGTTAAAAACCAAAACGAAACAGCAAAGACAACCATCAGCGATGCTAGTGATGAAGAATTACTACGCAATGCATCTGATTGTTCAAAATAGGGCAGAGGATTTAAATCTTCCTGTTGTGTAGATTCTGCCCAAGCACCATTCAGTTCGCGTTCAATGTCATACGATAATCTATCAGCGCTTAAATAGCGGGAGTTAAAAAATTGAAAACGAATTCCTTCTGCTACGCCCCACGCTTCTTTCTGAAGCGCTTCATTATCGAACGATTGATATCCCAATTCATCCCAACGCAAATAATCTGTAAATGCGCGGTAATTTTCATAAGCATTGACATGATTAATAATCTCCGCTTTTTGCGCACGGATAGAAGCATCTAACCCGGCAAAATCAGCATCCCCTGCATTTGAAACCGCCACAGCCGATAAACAAGCCGCAGATGCACCTAGCACGGTTACAATCGCAACCAATACAGCCACAAACGATTTAAATCTATCTTCTTTCATAAAATTTCTCCTTTGGTGGAAGGAAAATCAACCAGCACTCTTCAAGTATATGCCCGTTGGGTCTAATTCGTTTCTTAAAATTTTCAATTCTTTCTTTGTGACTGGCTCTGTTGTTTTGATTTGACTCGCCACTTTGAGATTCCAGCCAGTGTTTGCTTTCGCCTCTTCCTCAGTTTTGCCTGGGTGAAGCGCGGTTAGAATCATCTCACCCGAATCATCTGGTTCCATAAAACCAATATCGGTTACAACCCCAACCATTCCACCGCCTCTTAACCCTCTCGCTTCACGTGAGCCTTTTCCAT
>JAEURF010000194.1 GCA_016789205.1 Anaerolineales bacterium | reverse complement strand
ACGACTTCCGATTTTTTTATTAGACCTCTTGCAAAAGTGCGCTAGAGAGCGCACACTACCCAATCAAATATTATTTTCTCGTGTAGAAGGCGTTCTCTAACGCCGATGAGATATAAAATTTTGACTTATGCAAGAGGTCTAATAAAAAAACAAAACGCCGCTTGAGCGGCGTTTTTGTTATCTAATTTAGTATCCAGCTACTAAACCATTCAGGCACAAAGAATCCACCAATACCAAAACCCCACTTCAATACACAACAGGCGATAAATATCGCCGCGCCCAGACCAAGTATAAAGTAGTCACGAGGCGCGTAATGCAATTGCTTTAACCATGTGCGTGGAGCCGTGCCAAAAGCGCGTAAATCCATTGCATCAATCACTTCTTCGCCTGTGACTGTGGATTGCATTACAACGGGAATAATAAAAGGTGAAAGTTTGCGAAGCCTTTCAGCAATGCCGCCATTGAGTTTATCCATTTCATAACCACGTGCACGTTGTGCATCCATCGTAATTGTAAAATCGCGTGCAAACGTAGGCAGGAAGCGAAATGCTAAATCCATAGTGAATGAGACTTTATCCGAAGCACCCATGCGCCTGAATGCCGTTCCATAAATATTGGGGTCCATTGTATATGGAATCGGGATGGCGAGAATCGCCATGGTCAACATACGCACAATTTGAATTAATCCAAACCAGATTTTTGAAACTGTAATAGGAAAATCCCAGCCAATATCTGTGAATGGGATTTTGAATGGAATTTCAAATACAACCGGTGATTCGATACTGGTCACCGAGGAAGGACCGCCACGCCCAAAAAATATGCCATTTAGACCAACGATGAACACCACAAACAAGATGATGAAGACCCAAGCGCGCCACACATCTTTCCATTCGATTCGAGCCATTAGGTATAAGGTCAGCGCGATGGCAAAGATTGGGAGGATAATGCGAAAATCCCAAATCTCAGGAATGGTGAGTGCAAAAATAATACTGAACAAGAAAATGAGACGTGTGCGCGGGTCTAAGCGTTGGATAAATGTGTTGCGCGGACGGTACTTCCAGGTGACCAACATGTAACTTTATCGTCCTCTACGAGATGCGACTGCGGCGAATGCAATCATTAAGATTGGCACAAGAATTGCGGTGACAACAGTGTTGCCGATGAAGGCTGGCGTAAAGTAACCGACCAAAGCAGTGTTAATATCAATACCACCAGTGAACATTTCAGTCAGCGAGGCAAATAACATGCCTACAGCTACACCTGCAATGCCCCAACCAACTGCTTTGATGATGTCGCTTTGAGCGCGGAAATCTTTAATGGCCGCCATGGCTAAACCAGCCACTAAGCCCATCAAGCCGTTACCAACGCTCCAATTCCAGTAGAAGCCCCAGCCACTTAATGCGTCACCAAGTGTGTTGCCGATAATGCCAGCAAGGAAGCCAACCCACGGACCATACGCTACGCCGAAGAAAATCAGCACAGCGACTGCTGGGCGGAATGTCACATTACCAGCCGCAGGCAGGGGGACAAAATTTGATGCCCATGAAAGAACACCATACAATGCTGCGCCGATTGCGCCGTACACAACTTGGCGAGTGCCAAATTCCCAGGTACTTTTGTCGTTCATGATTTCTTCTCCTTTTGATACTAAATAAATTTGGACAAACGCTGACCTTATACAATTTAACCCTGTGAACGCAAACACGTTACAGGGAAAATCACAAAACAAATTTTGTTAACGATGCGGCGGGTAAAAATTCTCCAGTTTTTGTAAGCAGGTCAAGGTTAAGTTGCAGAAGCGAAGTTGGTCTGATGCGATATTTTAACAACATTTCTGTATCTTTCAATACATCTTCTGGTTTTCCATCAGCAATAATATGTTTGTCGCCAAATAATAAAACGCGGTTTGCATAAGTCACAGCAAGGTCTACATCATGCGTAATAAAAAGTGTAGATGCAAAATTTGCAGTCAGAATTGAATGTGCGCCATCGGATGTATTACATAACGCATCCATAAAACGCGTGTAATTTGCAAAATCTTGACCCGCCGTTGGCTCGTCCATAATCATAATTTTTGATTGCATTGCCAGCACTGCCGCAATGGTCGTGCGTTTTTGTTGACCAAACGAAAGCGCCAAAGGTGGATATTCAAGAAACTCTTTCAAATTTACAGTTGCCAGGCTTTGGTTCACCGATGTATTCATGAGTTCAGTTTCAAACCCTAAATTTTTCGGACCAAACTCCAATTCTTCTTTCACAGTTGGAGCATACAACATGTGGGTTGGGCTTTGAAACACATACCCCAACACCTTTGCAATTTGTGCCACGCTCATCTCACGTGTATCTTTTCCTTCAATCAATACACGCCCTCGCGTTGGTTTCAACAAACCAATTGCATGTTTCACCAATGTAGATTTCCCTGCGCCATTTGGACCTAACAATGCAATTAAATCACCGTGATAAATCGTCAAATTGACGTTTTGTAAAATTAGAGGAGATTCATCGTTATAACGAAAATCTACATCTTCAAAGACGACCAAAGGCTCGCCTCTTTCACTTGACTTATGATTGCGTGCTGTTTCCTTAACTTGATCTAACTTTTTGACTCTCTGCACGACCCACGGCGCAGGCAACTTGACTTGTGTATGGTCAATTTCTGTTGGCAATTTTTCAATGCCACCCAAATATTTTATTTTTCCTGCTTCCATATATAACAAACGGTCAGGTTTGATTTCCAGCGCATCTTCGACACGATGTTCCACCAAAATGACAGTTTTGCCTTCATCTGCCAAACTGCGGAAAACTTGTAAGGCTTCATGCGCAGATGCAGGGTCAAGTGAAGCGAGCGGTTCATCTAACAACAAAATAGATGGATTCATTGTCAACACGCCAGCCAACGCTACCTTTTGTTTTTCACCGCCAGATAAATTAAATGTCTCACGTTCACGTAAATACTCAAGATTGAGGCGTTTCATGGCTTGCTCAACCCGTGTAATAATTTCATCACGTGGCAGACCTAAGTTCTCAGGTCCAAATGCAATTTCATTAAACACATTGCTAGCCACAATTTGACGTTCTGGGTCTTGCAACAATGTGCCGACCATTTGCGCCATTTCAGGAATTTGCATGTCAGCAACTTCTTTGCCATACAAAACAACTTTGCCGCTTCTCTCGCCGCGATAACTACGCGGAATCAATCCATTGATACAACGAGCAAGCGTGGTCTTGCCACATCCGCTAGAGCCGGCAATTAATAACAACTCGCCCTGCTTGAGTTCAAAAGAAACATCTTCGATAGCAAGTTCAGGGCGGGTGCGATATTTGAATGTTAAGTTTTCTACAAGTAAAGGCGGATTGGTCATTGTGGCTATATTTTACTCGGAAAAATAATTTGTATCAAATTTTCGTAATTTGCTGAAACAATTTTTGGAGATTGAAATGATTCAGTGATGATGGCTGGGTCTTTCATGCCATGACCTGTGCAAACGACTACGACTCTTTTTCCTTTCGCTTCAAACGTAGGTTTACTTGATTCTGCAATTAGACCTGCCAGCCCCGCCGCAGAAGCAGGCTCTACCCAGACACCTTCCTCAGCCAACATTTTCTGTGCAGATAATATCTCTTCATCAGATACGGCGATTATCTTTCCATTAGATTCTTGCGCGGCTTCTAATGCTTGTTCTCCGCGAGCAGGCTTGCCAATTCGTATGGCGGTGGCAACTGTATCAGGTTTGTCAACAACTTTCCCGTAGACAAGAGGCGCGGCTCCATCTGCTTGAACGCCTAACAAATGAGGGTATCCTTTTTGATATTGTTTGAAGCCAGCCCAATAGGAAGTGATATTGCCAGCAT
>JAEURF010000193.1 GCA_016789205.1 Anaerolineales bacterium | reverse complement strand
AATTGAAACAAAAAATAATACGGAAACACAAAACCCAAAAATGCAAGCAGTAAGTAAATATTCTTTTTCACAAACGAGATTATAGCATACCCGTATCGGATGTATAATTCTGATAAAAGCCCACGCCTCTTTCTTCGTGGAGACCTGATTTGGCAATGGGAAAAGACTCAACGCCTCTAAATCTTTTTGAATTCAATCAAAACGACTTAAACTCCAACCGTTTAGGGTTAATCTCAGCACGTCAGCAGGAATCATTAAAGCAATATGCTGGTGGTATTCGCAAATCACAATGGAGTTCAGTATGGGTAATTGGGTTCTTTTTGCCGTTTGGGTTGTGTCTTATTCTGGGAATGTATCTTTCCAACGAAAGTACACGCCGAGCATTATTTTCTGATCCCTTAAATTTTATTATGATTTTGACTGTTGTTCCAATTGTGATTTTTATCGTTGGGCTGGGAATTTTCTTTGCCATTCGCCGTGCCAATAAATTGGAACAAGCAGAATTAAAAAGAGTTGAAGGCGTCGTATCACATGATGAAGAACATTCAAAGTACGGCACAACTTATTATTTAATTATTGATAAAGTTAAATTTTTGTTTTCCGAAAATGTATATGAGATTTTCCCAGAAGGTTCGCGCTTTCGGATTTATTATTGCGACGCCATACATTTTCAATTGATTTTGTCGTATGAAAAGTTAAACTAAAAGTCCCTGAATACTCAGGGACTTTTAGAATTTAGAATGGACAAGCTAGATTAATCAGAGCGGGAGCAGGAAGTACTTCCGGCAGGATAACGGCTTCATCTTGTACACTGGCAAATGAACCAAATATCACTTGTGCATCATTTGAAAAAATGGCTTCTGTAGGATATGTGCTAAAAATCAGAATTGAATCTGGGGTTAAGCCTTTGAGATAAACAACTGAAGCCTGCTCACTGGGATTAATTTGGTTTTTTAAAGCAACCACTGTATAAACTCTATCAGAAATATTCTTCTCTTGTGTGCTGAGAACAGAATAGGTTGCTGTATCTACAAGAGTTAAATATGCATCTACCATGCTGAGGGTAGGGTCAATGCCTGTCGCAACTGTAATATCCATAGACATGACACCTTGCGGAGGTCTGCCACCTTTCCAGACGCCTTCTTCTGAATTACGAATAAAAAAGTTATCGTCATAATTTCGAATTGTCATGGTAGAAAGAATGCCTTCTGCTGGCATTTCGGTAAACTGCCACCAGCATGGCATTGCAAAACCAAACCCAAATCGTTCATCGCGTACTTCTGTCCAAAGCAATGTTGCAGATGGGCTAAAGATAGATTCAGATTGAGTTGGCAGAGCAGTTGCCCCCGAAGCAAGCGGCGTAGCGTTTGCTGATTCCGTTTGGGGTGCACAAGCTATCAGTAAAACGAAAATCAAAATTAATGGTATTACTCGTCTCATTCTTTTATAGTCTCCAAATTCATTTTTTTGTTGTAGTTCTTATCATACAGTAGGTTTAAATTCTTTTTGTACCAATTCTATATTGGCATCATTGATAAATTTCAAAGCATTTTCGTCTGTTCGATAAGAAACACTGTACACAATTTTTATGATACCTGCATTAATCAAGGCTTTTGTACATTGAATACATGGCAAATGTGTGACGTAACAAGTTGCACCTTTGGTTGAAGTGCCATGCAAGGCGGCTTGGATGATGGCATTGGTTTCAGCATGAATCGTACGCACACAATGACCTTCGACCATTAAGTGACCAATTTCATCACAATGACTCTGCCCCGCGGGTGAACCATTGAAACCCGTCGTCAAGATGCGTTTTTCGCGCACCAAAACACAGCCCACAAAAGCGCGGTCACAGGTACTGCGCTCCGAAACCGCAAAGGCAATTTTCATAAAATAAGAATCCCAATCAGGGCGCATCGAAACCTCTCCACATCATAGTTATATTAATAATTTTACCTTCCTATTTTATCGCGAAGCCTTTTTCCTAAAGCGGGGTTTTAAGGTTAAAGGAGTTTTGTTATGTCTGAAAATTTGAGAAACGTGTCATTTTATGACCGACCAAACGTAGAAAAATCTATTATTCCAATTGGTGAAGGCGTGCCAATTGGGTTGGAAGGTGTTTATAGCGCTGAATTGGGGATTGGCGGAGTATATGGTTCATGGGGGCAAAGTTATAGCAATGCGACATTGGTTCCATTTGTAGAAAGAAGAATCGGTGCGCCTCTTAACCCAGGGGACATTTTGAATCTGTCTGATTTGGGTTTTGATTCGCGCCAGCATATCCAAGACCTAGATGATGCAGAACATCTTGAATTGGAATTGGAAGTAGGTGCGCGTTTATTACGTAGGGCAATACAAGTCTGCGGCTGGAACGCTTCAGAAGTGGAAGGTGTCTTAATCGGCATGAGCGGACCCGTTTCTTATGACTACGTCTCGCGGATTTCAAAAATGGCTGGGATACCAGAATCTGCATTAAAAGTCAGTGTGCATAAAGCTTGTGATGGTTCAATGGGTGGTTTGCATTTGGCATTGAATCCAAGCTTATCTAAGCCCGGTGATGTTAATATTGCTGAAGAACTACGCGGTAAAAAAGTATTGGTCGGCGGAATTGAAGGCTTGAGTCGTTTCACTTCTGGTGTGAAAGATAAAAACGCGCTTCAATTGTTCGGGAATGGTATGGGCGTGTTGGGTGTTATTCCAAATGAAAATATGAAATTCTTGGTCGGCAAAAGTTTTGAAAATTATGATGAAGAAGGTTTGCTGGCTGTGCGAATGTATTATCCGCACTCTCGGCCCGAAGACACAAGTAGCGAATCTTTAGTAGATGTGATTCAAGAAGATGCTAGTCATATTCGTATTTCAGGTTTGATGCATGAACCTGATGACGGCGCTTCAATTGAGATGGCTGGTTTAATGGGCATGGTCAAATTGTTTGTGCGAACTGGTGTGCAAGTAGTAGAAGACGTTTATAAAGAATACCATGCACTGATGGAAAAAGTTCACTCAAGCAAGACGATTACGACCGGTGTGGTGCATCACGCGAACTATAAAATTAATGCATTGAAAGCCAAGCATTTATCTAAATTGGGAATTGAATATCCTATGCCCTGGTTGTTACATGATTTCGGAAATGTCAGCGCGGCATCAAATGTGATTTCATTTTTGCGCCAACTACCGAATATCAAACTCGGTGACCATATTATGTTTGATGGTTTCGGCGCAGGTACATATTATGATGTGATGGCTGTTCAAATGGGAAATAGTTAAGAAATCGTTATCACAAAGGTGACAAAGGGTCACAAAGGAATTAATTAAAAACCTTTGTGACCCTTTGTGTTATTTAGTGTTTACTCAACAGTTACAGACTTTGCTAAATTTCTTGGCTGGTCAACATCCAATCCGCGAATGGCGGCGATGTGATAGGCTAGCAATTGCAAAGGCAAAACAGTGATAATGGGGGAGAGCATCCATGGAGCTTCTGGAACCCACAACACATAATCCGCCATTTCTTTTATCAATTCATCGCCTTCGGTGGCTACAGCTATGACCATACCACCGCGCGCTTTGGCTTGTTGAATTTGTGAAATCATTTTTTCATGCCACGGGTCTTTGGGTGCAATGCAAATCACAGGCATTTCTTCATCAATCAAAGCAATCGGTCCGTGTTTCATTTCGCCAGCAGGATACCCTTCGGCATGAATGTATGAAATCTCTTTAAGTTTTAATGCGCCTTCATAGGCAATCGGCATATTGATTCCACGCCCTAGGTATAAACAACCACGAATGTCTTTGAGCGCGTGCGCCACTTTTTCAACGTCAGATTCTGCGTCTAGGGCGCGACCTGCTAAATCAGGGACGAGGCGTAAATCAGAGACAGATCGGA
>JAEURF010000192.1 GCA_016789205.1 Anaerolineales bacterium | reverse complement strand
CATTTGTAAAATTGAACATTTCTTATAAAAGAATCCGTCGTGCTTCCACTGCCAATATGGGTTCGTTATTTCCGAAAAACACTGTCAGCAAATCACAATTAGATATTATCGAATCTTTAGCAAAGATGACCGCGATTGTGATTGAACTCAATAAATTTCCTATTTCAGAAACTACTTTGCGTTTGTTCCTGCCCCGCTTTTTTTTCAAAGACAAAACGCCGCACTTTGTTATCTTAGTTGCCGATTGGATGCGTTTCAGCGCTGACTTAGAAAGTTTCAGAACAGGCGAAACAACTTCTTCTGCGCCACAACACAAACGCGATATTTCTATTTTGTCAAAATTGCCAAAGAAATAATTTTACGCTTCGAGTGCCGGAAGCAAAACCACAAAGGTAGAGCCTTCGCCAGCTTTTGCTTCTACCCATACCCGCCCTTGATGACTATCTACAATTGATTTCACAATCGCCAAGCCCAAGCCTGAACCTTCTACACTTTCAGGTCTATTCGTGGCACGATAAAATTTTTCAAAGATGCGCGTTTGCTCTTCAGACGGAATGCCCGGACCAGAATCTTCAATACGAGTAACTACTTGGCTATCTTCCATTGCTATCGTCACTTGCACTTTCCCATCTGCAGGCGTGTATTTAATTGCGTTGCCAATTAAATTATCCAACATCTGACGAATACGAATCGGGTTAGCGCGCACTGGCTTTAAATTCTTTTCAATATTCGTCGTTAATTTAATATTCTTCTTTTTGATTTGCCCATCAAACACATCTAAAGAATACTTAAGCACATTCTCCAATTGCACCGCTTCGCGGCGAGTGTCAAAGCCTGCTTCGAGTCTTCCCAAGTCAAGTAGTTCATTTACGAGATTCGTAATGTGTTGCACACTGCCTTGTAAGCGATGCAAGAAGTCTAATTGATTTTCATTCAACGGACCTGTTCGTTCAATCAATTCCATGTAACCTAAAATGGCTGTCAACGGTGAACGCAAATCATGTGAAACCGTATGAATAAAATCGCTTTTCAAACGGTCAAGCTCTTTCAGATATGAAATATCCTGCATCGTCACTGCATTGCCAATGCGCGGAATCTTCGCATATTGTGCATTAAACACACGTCCATCATCAAAATTAATTTCATGGTATTTCAACGCGCCTTCTTTTGAACGGTCTAACAACGCATTCATATCAGCATTGGGGATGAGGTCGCGAATCCATGTACCACCAACAGGCTTATTATCTAATCGAAAAATATCACGAATATTTTGATTAACCATCAAAATATTTTCATTATCATCTAACAAAATCAACCCATCTTGAATGTTGGAAATAATCGCCTCTAACTTAAGGCGTTCTGATTCTGAAATTTTAGCTTTTTCTTGCAACGACGCAGTTGTGCGCTTAACCTCACGCCTTAACCAATCCCCCAACGCTCTGGCACGTGTCAAACTCCTCTGCACTTCATTAACAATATCTTCCATTTTGAGTGGCGGATATAAATATCCGCTCAAACCCGCCTTCAATGCCGATTTTGCAAAACCAGTTGTATCTTGGCTAGCATACAAAATAATTGGCATTGTCGGAAAACGCTCTAACGCCTCATGTGCAACCATTAACCAATCGCGTCCGTCAAATTTTTCACCGACAATGATTAAAGATGGAATTGCTTCTTGAATCGAATTATCCATTGCGGATTGTTCGCGTACAGTTGCCACGTCAAAGCCTGCCGCATGAAGCGCCTTCTCTGCCAAATCTGAAACTGAAGATTCGTTAATCGCTAATAAAATGAGTTCTTGTTTCGCCATTAGGTCAAAGACTTGTCCCGTTTATTTACCCGCAGAAGGCACAACTGTTTTTTCAGATGAACGTGCAAGCCTCTGCATTGCCGCCTGTACAGACTCAAGCGCTTGTCTTTGTTCTGGATTAAGCGCGCCGGGCATTTCTGTCAAAATCAAATTAAGCGGATACATCGCCGCTTGCACTTCTTTTTGAGTAGATTCTCGTAAACTCTCCAAAGCGGCGTGGCGGTGTTTTTCACCTGTGCGTGCATTTTCAACACTCTGCTCCAAAGCACGGAACAATCTCGCATTGACTAGTGAAATCGAAGCATAATCTGCCATTGCTTCTAACATCGTTTGTGCATCACGGATAAATTCACGGTCATTTTTTCTGACAACAATCAATAAACCAATCACTTCATTCTTTATCTTGATTGGAATGACACCGACCGATTTACCCAAAGCCGCAATCTTAAATTTTTGCACTGGCGAACCGTTCATAAACAAACTTTCACCAGAAAGTGCCACCAACGAACTAACGCCATCATCTACCGGCTGATTAATTTTCTTCGCCCAAGATTCTGGTAAATTGCGTTGTGCGCGCAGTGCATACGTTGCAGTTTTATCGTCGCGCAACATCAGCCAGCACAAATCGGCTTCGCTCAATTGCAAAGCACTTTCTAAAATACGGTCAAATAATAAGCGTTGGTCTGTGATGGAAACTACGGCTTTTGCAGTGCCGAGAATGGTTGTTAAATCTCGTAATCTTTTTTGTAATTCGTCATTCGCCACCTTAAGCTGACGGTCTAACTTTTGTCTTTCACGCGCTTCTTGTGTTTGGCGCAAAGCTCGTTCGACAATTGAAACCACTTCTGCATCACGCAGGGGCCAAAACATCACATCGGTTGCGCCTAAGCGAAATGCTTGAATGGCATCGTGTTCTTGACCTTTTTCAGCAATCACAATCACCGGCGATTTTATATTTTGCGAAGAAACCGCCGCCAGCAAATCTTTTCCGCTGAGGCCAGGTAAATTTATATTTGCAAGAATCAGGTCTGGGGGAGATTGAAGCGCACGTTTCAAAGCGGAAGCGGCATCGCTCACCACAGTCACCTGATAACCAAGCGGCTGAAGTGATTGCCTACCAATCAAATCCGCTATATCCGGATCGTTTTCAACAATGAGAATTTGTTCGCCGGGTGCCATTTTAACCTCTACATGATTCTATCATCTTTTCGAGTACAATCCCGCCTATGAATTTTGAAAGTTATAAAATTGTCATAATTATTCCCGCATATCGAGTGGAACGGGATATAAAAACAGTAGTAAGCGGATTACCTGATTATATAACAAACATTATTGTTGTTGATGATGCTTCGCCCGACTCAACCGCTGACGTGATAACTGCTCTTTCCAATTTAGACAAAAGGCTCATCTTGATAAAACATTCCAACAATCAAGGCGTGGGCGGCGCGATGATTTCGGGATTCAAAAAAGCGTTAGAACTTGGCGCACAAATTATAGTGAAAATTGATGGCGATGGTCAAATGGATTCTACTTACATTCCAGCATTAATCACGCCACTGATACAAGGCAAAGCCGATTATACAAAAGGCAATCGCTTTCGAGATTTTACATCATTACAAAAAATGCCATTGATTCGCCGCGTAGGCAATTTAGGATTAAGTTTTCTCACCAAAGCCGCCACAGGTTACTGGAATATTTTTGACCCAACCAATGGTTTCTTTGCTATTCGCGCTGAAATTCTCGCACAACTTCCACTCGAAAAAATTGATAAACGCTATTTCTTTGAAACATCTATGTTGGCAAATTTATATTTACTGAATGCTTTTGTTTTGGATGTACCCATCCCCGCAAGATACGGAAATGAAAAATCACACCTTTCGATTTACAGAACTTTGTTTGAATTTCCGTACAAATTGTTAATCACATTTCTGCGGCGTGTTGTTTTGAAATATTATATTTACGATTTTTCGATGTTATCTTTATATCTCATCACAGCCACTCCACTTTTATTGTTTGGCTTAATTTTTGGCAGTATCAAGTGGATTCAATATATCCAACTTGGTGTGCCTGCCCC
>JAEURF010000191.1 GCA_016789205.1 Anaerolineales bacterium | reverse complement strand
AGCCCTAAAGCAAATGTAAAGAAAAGTGCGATGGGCAAAGTCCACAATGCGGTTTGGACTTGTGATAAATTGAAATCACGTTTGAGAATGCGATACGGCAATGGAATCAACACCACTGGAATCAAAAATGTCCAAAACGCAAAAACGGAATAAATGGATGTAATCACAGCGAACAATACTGCCAACCAAACTGTCAACGGCGCTTTGAAACCAGATTGTGGTGCAGATTTTTTCATCGGCGTCGGCGACTCAATCAACTTCAACAATTTTTTGAGCGCGGATGCAAAACCGCCTCGAAAATCCACCCATTCGAGTTGTTCCAACTCCTTCGGCAGAGTCCCCGCCTGAAAAATCAATAAAATGATGCGTTTTTTCTTTTCAAGAAAATGCCGCCATTCAATCTCGACACTGCGCGATGAAATTGACTCAGGAGAAACCACAAGTAAAAGTAAATCAGCTTGTTCTAAACCTTTTTCAATTTGCCCATCCCATGCTCGCCCCGGCACCAGACTTAAATAATCAAGCCAAATGTGATTAAATCCGCGCTTTGCCAATTTGTTGGCAAGGTCATCTACAAACCCAATGCATTGCCGTGAATAACTGATGAAGATATTTGGTTTCATGTGATGAATGGTTGAATTATACGTAATTATTTCTTAAGTAGAAAGTTTTTCTAAAAAAATTTCATATTTCGTTTCTTTATCTTCTACTTTAGACCAACGCCTTATCTCTTTCAAATTTACTTTTTGATTTTTTGTAACCAAAATTGCTTGTTCCAATCCTTGTAAATCATTCCAAAAATAAAAAGCACAAAGTCTATCTTTGACGCAATCCGTTGGGGATAAAATTTTCAATATTCCCGTTACCAATTTAAATTCTTTTATTTCTTTTACAGGTTCTTCTCCTACTGAAAGCGGTCCGTCAGGAAACTCAACAAAGAATTTTGTTTCGGAGTTTATAAAATAACGACCTCTTTCTTTGAAGCCCAATTTTTCCATTACAGATTTAATTTTGCTTCGTTTAGCAAAACCGGTGTTGATTAAATCTAAATCTTTTGAAACATATTTATTACTACTATAAAATGAAACGGCACTTCCGCCAGAAAGCACAACTTCAACCCCTTCTGCTTGCAAAGAATTTTGAATGTGCGCCGCCAATTCCACTTGACTCATTTTGTTGATGCTTTTCATAATTCTTTTCCCCTTGAGCGGGGTCGCTTTCGCTTCATCTTCAATTCTTCTTGTTCTTGAGGTTTGTAAAAAGAAAATGCTTTTTCTAATAAAGCCTTTAACTCGTTCAAAAATGGGTAACGGGGGTTAAACACATAAGGACGAGTTCGCCCCACTGGATGACTCACAAGCACCCCGCCTGCTTCTAGTTTATTCAATTGATTTTGAATGGATTTCAAATCTGTGTTGAAGAAGCGTGCAATCTCACGGGCATACCCCTCTTCGCGTGTAAAGATATAAATCAAAACCCTTTCAGCATTCTTTGAACCGAGTAATACTTCAATCATATAAACCCTTTCACTCTTGTTGACGGATATTGTCCGTTATGTGACTTATATTTTCCGTCATTATATCACCAACCTATAGGATAAAATAATTTAATATGAGGCATGTATTTTATGAAAAACTATAAATTTATTTTCTTTTTATTGGCTTTCCCAATCTTAATTGCCTGCTCCTCACAAAATGTGCAAGGCGATAATTGGGTAATTTTCTCTGAAAACCAAGCTAGAGAAACTGGAATCGCCGATTGGTTTGTACAAAATGGAGAATCCTCTGGTTATTGGACTCCTGCTGAAAGCAATGTCCTTGTGATTGAAAATGGACTGGTTTCTTTTTTGCAAGAAAATTCTAATGCGTTTCGTTTCTCTGAAACACCTGTTTGGGAAAGACTGAATCAATACAACAGACAATATCTTGGAATTATTCTCGAAGACAGGAAACTTATCTACGCCAATTTCTTTTGCCGAAGTTTTGAAACTGATTGGCGAAAAGAATTTGTCTTTGTACTAGATGGCGGAAGTTGCTTTTTTCAATTTCAGTATGATGTAAACACGAATGAATTTTTTGATTTGCAGGTTAATGGAGAGGCTTAAACAAAAAAGCCAACCTGATTAAGGCTGGCTTTTGTTTTTGTAAATAGGTTTACTTCTTAAACTCAGCAACCAATTCTTGCAAGACCTTCTTAGCATCACCAAATAACATCTTCGTATTTGGCGAATAGAAAAGCGGATTTTCAATCCCAGCAAAACCAGCCGCCATCGAACGCTTCATCACGATAACGGTTTTGGCTTTATCTACATCAATAATCGGCATTCCATAGATTGGGCTGGATTTATCTGTTCGTGCGGCGGGGTTGACCACGTCATTTGCACCAATGATGATACACACATCCACAGAATCCATTGTCGGATTAATTGTTTCCATTTCAAGCAATTGGTCGTAAGAGATGTTGGCTTCTGCCAGCAACACATTCATGTGACCTGGCATACGCCCTGCCACAGGATGAATTGCAAACTCTACAGAGATGCCGCGTTTATCAAGTTCGTCGCTCAATTCACGTACTGTATGTTGTGCTTGTGCCACTGCCATTCCATAACCAGGCACAATCACGACTCTATCTGCTTGCTCTAAAATAAATTTTGTATCTTCAATTCCAACGCGCGTGATGGGGCGTTCTTCTGCCAAAGCAGATACATCCACTTGACTTGAACCAACTGCACCAAATAAAACATTGGTGAAGGAACGATTCATCGCTTGACTCATAATAATAGAAAGGATAAAACCAGAAGCACCATCTAATGACCCAGCAATAATCAGCACTTTGTTGTCAATCGCAAAACCAGTCGCGGCAATTGCCAGCCCAGCGTATGAGTTCATCAACGAAATCACCACTGGCATATCCGCCCCACCGATGGGCAAGACGATAAAGATACCAATCAAGAAAGACAAACCAATCATTGTATAAAAGATGACAGAGTTGTATGGAAAGAAAATCAAATAGACAAACATGCCAAAGGCTGTAAAGAAGAGAATGATGTTTATAAAGTTTTGACCTTTATAGGTAATCGGGGCGCTTTTGATAAGTTCACTCAATTTTCCAAACGCCATCAAACTTCCTGTTACAGTCAAAGCGCCGAATAACACTTCAAAGCCAATTGCGCCTATCAAGCCAGTTGTTAGTTCTTGATGATAGATGCCTTTTTCAATATATTCATTCACACCCACCAGCACAGCCGCCAACGCGCCAAACGCATGTGATAAAGCAATACGTTGTGGCATTGCCGTCATAGGCATAAAGATTGCCATCGCCGCACCAATTGCGGAACCAATCGCCACACCAGTAATAATCCACGTCCAAGTGACAATATGTCCGCTGACCAGCGTACCGACAATCGCCATTAACATGCCGATTTCAGCAAAGTGCATCCCACGCCGAGCAGATTCTGGATGTGATAAACCCTTCAAACCCAGAATAAATAAAACAGAAGCAATCAAATATACAATTTCAGTTAAATAATTCATGATTGTTTCTTCTCTTTTTTCTTGAACATTTTTAACATGCGTTCTGTAATCATAAATCCACCGACTACGTTAATCGTCGCGGCAGTGACGGCGATAAAACCAAGTATCTGAGCAGTTTGATGGTCACTGCCAGCGGCGACGAGCGAACCCACAAGCGAAATCCCAGATATCGCGTTTGTAGCCGACATCAACGGCGTATGAAGCGTCGGCGTCACTTTGCGAATCACTTCAAATCCTACAAATCCCGCAAGGATAAGAATATAAATCAATTCAATTTGCATGGTATCTCCTTTTGTTGTGTAGGTGACGTTCTCTAACGTCACCGTTTGCGCGCGAGAGCGCAAACTACACAAAATTTATTTTTTAGCAAAAGTTGG
>JAEURF010000190.1 GCA_016789205.1 Anaerolineales bacterium | reverse complement strand
AAAATATTTTTCGGCAAGGCGCGTAAACCAACACCATGCACGCCTGCGGCTGAAATGGAGCGATAGGAAATACCAGCACGATTGACAAGTGCTTCTTCCATACCGCCTTCACCACCAACCCACAGTGTTTGCATGTTTGGATGTTTATTCTTGAGTGCTTCGTAAACGGCGAGCGCGGGGTACACGCCTCCGCCCGTTCCACCAGCGCAAATTAGCAACCGCACTGAACGACCTCCATTCTTCATGATTTGTATCGTGTGTTGAGGCACTTGCTTGGCGTGAAATGTTAAATAAAATTCCTAACGCCGCAAGTGTTGTTACTAAGTTTGAACCGCCAGAGCTAACAAATGGAAGGGCATTACCAGCAAAGGGTAATAAACCAACCATCACTGCCATATTGATTAAGGCTTCCATGCCAACCCAAAGCACCAAACCAGAAGCAAGCAATGTACCTAACATATCTGGCGCGCGGCGTGCAATCACCAATCCACGCCACACCAATAAACCATATAAACCAATTAACATGACTGCTCCGAACCAACCCAATTCTTCAACGACCACTGCGAAGATACTATCGGTAGGAGGAACCGGCAATCCAGTCACTTTGGATAATGATCTTCCAATGCCGACTCCAAACCAGCCGCCATTGACAATCGCTTCAAACGAACGGCGGACATGATACGAAGCCTGTAACGGGTCTTTAATTCCGGCAATAAAATCAGCAACCCGTTCTTGACCTGTTAAACTAATCGAAGCCACAATCCACGCGGCGACAATTGCAATCAACAACAAAACGCCAATTTGTTTCAAGTCGCCGCCTGCTAAAAAGAATAACAAACCACCAAGCATTAACACAGTTGCGGCGGCGCTTAAATCTGGTTGTTGATAAATTAAACCGCCGACGACTCCTAAAATCACACCCAATGGAATCAAACCCAATGAAAGGTCTTGTAACAAATCTCGTTTAGCATACAACCAAACTGCTAAATACAAAATCGAAACCAATTTCGCTAACTCAGAAGGTTGCACTGAACCTGCAAAAATTGCGCGTTTCGCATTAAAACGAATCTCACTCATCAACAAGACCGTGATTAACATCAAAACAGTAAATGCCATCACAGGCACAACCAACCTGCGCCAATGATGATAATCAAAGAATGCTAAAAACAACGCAATCACTGAACCCAAACCAAGCCACATCATCTGACGATTAAACATATACATCGCATCGCCATCATATGCCGCGCGCGAAAAATCCCACGAAGCAGAATACAACATCACCAATCCAAACACGACCAATGCCACCACCACAACCAACAATGGCATATCAAACCCGCGCACAAATCGTGCCGCAGTTGGCATTGAATTATTTTTCATCAAAGTTCCAGTACCCATGTTCGAAACGATTCTCCTCTCTCAGCAAAATCTTTGAACTCATCAAAACTTGTACAACCCGGCGATAACAAAACGACATCTCCGCTCACTGCAACTTTATTCGCCAACATGATTGCATCTTTTAGATTCTTCGCAAGATGAACATCCGCGCCTCTTTTTACGGGTATGCTTGATACTGCTTCGTGAATCATTTTCCCAGCCTCACCAAACGCAACCACATGCTTTACGCGTTTGTGAATCAATTTTGCTAAATCAGCCCACGGCAAATTTTTATCACGTCCACCGAGCATTAACACAATCGGTTCATTAAATGAATGAATTGCGGCCATACTTCTTTCTGGAGCAGTAGCAATCGAATCGTTATACCAGCGTACACCGTTCAATTCACGGACAAATTCCAAACGATGTGCCACACCACGAAATTCTTCCACTGCTTGAATCATGGGGGTAATCTCAAAACCTGCGGCGTATCCAATCGTAAATGCCGCCAACACATTTCTGATGTTATGGTCGCCACGCAATTGAATCTTTTCACGTGATAAAAGTTTTATTTCTTTTTTTCCATCGCGTAACATCAACATATATTTTTTCAAATAAGCGCCATTGATATTTTTAGGCAACTCAGACAAACTAAAAGCAGATAACTTGCCTTTCACTTTTTTTTGTAAACTCCATGCACCTGCATTATCAAAACCAAGAACAGCAACATCAATCGCAGATTGAAAATCTAAAATTCTTGCTTTTGCATTTGTATACGCTTCCATTGTGCCGTGACGGTCTAAATGATTCGGTGTGATATTCAAAATTGCCGCAATATTTGGAGACGTAGTCATTTGTTCCAATTGAAAAGAAGATAATTCCAAAATTGCTATATCATCTTTTTGCATTTCATCAACATAATTAATCAACGGGTCGCCAATGTTGCCACCTACAAAGGAGCGCGGACGGCGAAAGGTAGCCCAGGTCGGGCTTTCGGTCACTTGCAAGTTGGTTAACTTTGACATTTCACCAACTAAACTTGTCGTCGTTGTTTTGCCTGCCGAGCCGGTAATACCAATCGTTTTGCATGGAACTACCTGCATAAAAATTTGAGAGTCATTAGAAAGCGTAATGTTTCGATTCATAGCTTCTTGAACGATTGGCAAATCTAAAGGCACGCCACCAGAAATACATAACAAATCAATATCTTTTAATAACTCTATCGGGTGAGAGCCCACCACCCATTTCACATTTGTATCTTTTAACGATTCTTGAGCCGCAGATAATTCATCAACTGAGCGAGCATCATTCAAGGTCACTTCTGAGCCGTGAAGTGATAACCAACGCGCTAAAGCAATGCCTTGTCTCGCGGCGCCTAAAATCAAAACGTTGATGTTTTTCCAGTTTGTCATAATTATTAATCAGTGAAAAGTGAAACGTAAATCATGTTTCATTCTTCACGTTTCATCTAAACCTGAGAAAGTCCTATACCAATCAACGCCGCCATCAAACCAATTAACCAAAAGCGTTGCACAATTTGAGTTTCACTCCAGCCGAGCAATTCAAAATGCAAATGAATCGGCGTCATTTTGAAAAAACGTTTGCCTTTTGTCCATCGAAAATATACAATCTGAATAACAACACTTAACATTTCACTTAATGGAATGATGCCAATGATTAACAACATGGGCCATTGACCGGTCATCAATGCCACGACTGCCAATGCGGCACCTAAAGAAAGTGCGCCGGTGTCGCCCATAATTAATTCAGCAGGGTGTACATTGAACCAAAGAAAACCAAACAACGCGCCAACGAGAATAAAACAAAAACGTGCAAGATAGACTTGTTCTTGCATGAGTGCAATGCCACCAAATGCGGCAAAGGCGGTAGCGGCAATCAAACCAGCGAGACCGTCTAAACCATCTGTGAAATTGACTGCATTTGATTCGGCAACAATGATGAAAGCCGCAATCGGAACATATAACCAACCGATTTCAATTTCAAAGAAAAAGCCGGGTAAATATAAATCCGGTGCATCAATCACATATTTCAATATATAAGCCGTTGCTAATGCCAGAAAAACTTGCACCATAAATTTTGTACGCGCGCGCATTCCATCGCCTTTGCGCCTGCCATGAATACCTTCCCAATCATCGACCGCACCGAGAATAGCAAACGCAAACATCACTGCCATCGGCAAAAGCACAGATGGACCAACCACGCTGGCAGTCACACCGATTAATGCAACCGCATTGAGCAAACCGCTAAACAATATCACCGGCAAAATAAACATAATCCCGCCCATCGTTGGTGTTCCCATTTTTACGCGATGTGCGTCAGGCTCTTCAACGCGGATAATTTTGCCAATTTTATAATGCCGCAAAATACGCAACAATGGTCCGCCCCAAATGGCAGTCATCACAAATGCTAAACCTGCCAAACTAAGTGAAAGGGCAATGTCTCTCACGAGCGAACCTCCAACGTAGCAGTGATGCGGTCCATGCGTAAACCATGCGAGCCTTTGATTAAGACCGCATCATTCGACGTGAGATTTTTA
>JAEURF010000018.1 GCA_016789205.1 Anaerolineales bacterium | reverse complement strand
ATCAGCCATGCGCCATGAGGATTGAATTAAACCGTTAACTCCGCTTGGTACAACGAGCTCAACGGAAATTTCACGTTTTGCACCTGTGGGAATGGCTTCTGTAAGTGTGACAGAGGTTCCACGCATCAAGTCGCCGCCAAAATGTTGAAAAGTGAATCCAGCCCGCCATGCACAACCGCCAATATTTTGCACTTCCCACGTTTTGGTAAAGACTTCACCTGCTCGCATTTGTGTGCCATCTGGAATGGTGACATCACGGATGTAAAGCAAGTTGTAGCATGGATTTGTTGTGGCAGTTGGGAATGGTGTTTCAGTAATAAGTGTTGGCGTGATGGTAGGTTCTTTTATAGGCGTGGATGTCTGTGTAGGGTCAGCGACTAAAGTCTCCGTTAGGGAAGAGGCGAAAGTCAATACGGCTTGCGTGCGTACTGAGTCCACATCTGTATTTGTGTCTGGCTGATTTACCCCATATGAAAAAAGCAATGCGCCGACAATCAGAAGTAAGACAATTGTAATTATTCTAGTTTTCATTTTTTATTTTGTGTTTATTCCTCAACTAACCAATCTTTGGCTTCGGTCTCATTATCGAAATAAATCAAAGCTTGACCTGTGATTCTGGAAAGTAAATCGCCAAGCGTACGTTTGATGCCTGACACGCCGACTACTGCAGTTTTACGAATATGTGATTTTGTCTTTTTCGAAGATTCGTTAAGCAATGGCATAACGGTGGATGTAATTTCCGTGTTCGAGAAATTGGATAAGACCAGCGCTGAATTTTCTGGTTGACTCAAGATAATTTCTTGAACTTCGTTTAGTTCCTCAATGACGGCTTTGTCGTTGAAGAAGTTGTTTGAAAAATCTTGATAGAAAATTTTTTTGCCTTTGTAATCAATCCATTTTGATTTCATTTCAGTCTCCTTATCTCTATTTCTTTCTTTTGGTTGAAGGGACGAATTGAGGTTATGTTGGTTTTTTATTTTCAAAGTACAACGCAACGCCTGTTGCAATTGCACCGACGAGTTCCCAAATTGCTACGCCTAAAAATTTTTGTGGAGCGATTCCTAAAATTACTACAGTTGTGAAAACGATGAAAGTAAGCGTGCGGAATGGGACAGTCCAACGATAAAATATTTTCACATCATTTAGGGCGGCAAGGACGTAATAAATGCCGATGTTAAACGATGCCATAGAAGAAGCTGTCATAAATACGATGGTGTAATCACCTGTGGCGCGTGCGGCACGTTCTATCACTTCAAAACCTAAAATAGACAATAAAATTTCAGGTCGAATCAAACCCATTAGCCCAAGTACAAATGCTAAAACACCAAATACAAAAATCGTCCAACCAGATGCATCACGAATTTTCATTAATAATGGTTCTCCTATCTCAAAGAATTATACATGATAAAATAATGCATCTATGGCGAAGCATTTGGTCTTGGTAGCAGGTAATATCGGTGTAGGAAAAACAACACTAACCGAAAGAATCGGTGCGCGACTCGGTTGGTGGACGGGATATGAATCTGTTGCTGATAATCCATATCTTTCTGATTTTTATGGGGATATGCGCGCATGGTCTTTTCATTTACAAGTTTTCTTTTTAGGTCACAGAGCTGACCAATATTTAGAAGCCGCGCATGATGCACGTTCATCTATTCTAGATAGAAGCATTTATGAAGACGCTCACATTTTTGCACGTGCTTTGCATCACTTGGGGAATTTGAACGAACGCGATTATTTGGCTTATAGAAAATTATTTGAGTTAGTAGTAGATGGTTTGCCCCGCCCTGATTTATTGATTTATCTCAAAGCACCAGTCAATGTATTGATGGACAGAATCCGCCGCCGTGCGCGTAATATGGAAACTGGCATTACACCTGAATATTTAACTTTGTTAGATACATTTTATGAAGAATGGCTCGGTGCATTTGATTTGTGTCCTGTATTAACCATTCAAACCAATAACCTTGATTATGCCAACATGCCCAGTCATTTAGATTTGGTCACACAGCGCATTCAAGATAAATTAGCAGGCAAAGAAGTGATGGACTTACGCGACTAATATGGATGAAACTCTTTTTCTAAAAATTCCGCTATTTAGGCATCTACCAAAGTTAGACTTGTTTCAATTGATAAACGAATTACCAATTGAAAACCACAAAGCCGGTAGCTTTATTTTCCGTGAAGGCGAACGCGGTGATAGTTTGTTTATTCTCATGGAAGGCAAACTTGAAATCGTACTTGCGCCAAACACACCTGATGAAATGTTATTACGCACTTGTAGCCCCGGTGAGTGTGTAGGTGAAATGAGTTTAATCATGCCAGAGGGAATGCGCACTGCCAGCGCACGCATGAAAGAAGATAGCACCGTGCGTGTGATGACGCGCGAAAAATTTAGCGAAATCCTGCAACGTTTCCCACAAATTGCATATTCAATGGTTGAAATTATGAGCGAGCGGCTCGATACTTCAAATGAATCTGCGTTTAATGATTTGGTTGCAAAAAATCATGCCTTACAAAAAGCGTATGATGAACTCAAAGCCGCTCAAGCACAAATCATCGAAAAAGAACGCCTCGAACGTGAATTACAAGTTGCCGCCGATATTCAACTCAGCATTCTGCCCGATGTTTTACCCGACACCGAAGAATTTAGTTTCGGGGCGAGAATCCTGCCTGCCCGTCAAGTCGGAGGCGATTTTTACGATGTCTTCCAACTCAAAGAAGACCGCATCGGTGTACTCATTGGCGATGTCGCTGATAAAGGTGTGCCGTCTGCTTTGTTTATGGCACGCGCACATGCGCTTATCATGGCGGAGGCGGATATTGCTATCACCGCCACAGAAGTGATGCAATTGGTGAATAGCCACATTACAAGATTACAAAAGTCGACTCAATTTGTTACCGTTCTTTATGGTATTTTAGATTTAAAAACCCGCCTCTTTTCTTACGCACGAGCTGGTCATGAACCTCCACTTTTGCTTCACCCTGATGGCAGTGTTGAGCGTTTGCCACATTCCGCTGGCATGGCAATTGGTTTATGGGACCCGATTACGATTGATGAAAAAGAAATTACGCTTGCTTCGGGCGATGCTTTAATTTTATACACCGACGGCATGACTGATTGCCGCGACCCGCAAGGTGAAGCCTTTGGGTTAGATAGAATCAAAACTTTATTAAGTGAGTTCCCCAAATTTAACGCACAACAAATGTGCGACCGTTTGTTGGAGACGTTACAAAATTATCAAGATGGCTCAAAGCAAGATGATGATGTGACTCTTGTAGCAATAAAGGCAAAATGATTTTGTAGGGGCGAGGTTTCCTCGTCTAATAAGGCACGATGACCGTGCCCTTACGTTTATTTCAAAGCTTGTTCCAAATCTGCAATCAAATCATCCACGTTTTCAATTCCGACGGACAACCTTACTAAGCCAGCATCTATTTCTAATTTAGAACCTTGCGTAGATAAATGAGTCATCGCGGCGGGGACTTCGATTAATGATTCCACGCCACCCAATGATTCTGCTAATGTAAATATCTTTGTAGATTCAGCAACTTTGATTGCCGCATCTTTGCCATCTTTCATCACGAATGAAATCATGCCACCACCATTTTTCATTTGTGACATGGCAATTTTTTGCTGTGGGTGACTTTCGTGGAATGGATAAATCAATTGCTTAATGTTCTTTTGTTTTTCAAGGAATTGAATAATTTTTGTTGCGTTTTCAAAATGTCTATCCATGCGGACGTGTAAAGTTTTTAATCCGCGTAAGACCAAAAACGAATCCATCGGACCAATCACGCCGCCGATTGCATTTTGTAAATAAGCCAGTTGTCCACCTAATTCTTTATCTTTCCCGATAATTGCACCACCGACTACATCGGAATGTCCACCAAGATATTTTGTCATGGAATGTACAACTAAATCTGCACCTAATTCCAATGGACGTTGAAGATAGGGAGTTGCAAATGTGTTGTCTACAACTAACAAAGGTTTATTTGGATGATTCTTTATCATTTCAGCAACGGCACGAATATCAGTGACAGCTAATAATGGATTCGTGGGTGTCTCCAGCCACACGATTCTCGTGGATGGAGTCAATGCTTCGGCTAAGTTTTCTGGGTCGGTTGTGTCAGCAAATGTAAAGTCGAGCCCGAAGCGGCGTAGTATTTTGTCAAAGAGACGAAATGTGCCGCCATAGACATCATTGCCTGCGACAACATGGTCACCACTTTTTAACATTCGCAAAACAGTATCAGTCGCCGCCATGCCAGAAGCAAAGGCAAGACCCCAACTTCCATTTTCAAGTTCAGCGAGACAATCTTGTAACGCCTTGCGTGTTGGATTCAATGTGCGCGAATATTCATATCCCTGACGTGGCTTGCCGATGCCATCCTGCATGTAAGTGGATGTGAAATAAACGGGCGTCATCACCGCGCCGTTGTTTGGGTCTGGTTCTTGACCAGCATGAATTGCGAGCGTTTCAAATTTCATTTTTTCTCCTAGATATTTCTGTCATTGCGAGCCATGCTTTTGTTCGCTTGCCCTGATGTTTTACAGGGTTATAGCGAAGCAATCTGTAACACAACTATAAGATTGCTTCGGCGGAAAATCACCGCCTCGCAATGACGGATAATTTAGTAGATTATAAACTCTCTTACTTTATTCTTTTCATTTTTATACACTTACATGGATAACCATTATTGTTTCCATCAAACCTGCTGATTTCTTGAAAGCCTTCGCTTTCATATAGCGCAATTGCTTTTTTATTTCCATCTAAAACAACTGTCCATGCGCCTTCGCCAATTTCCTTAATTCCAATTCTCAATAATCCTCGCCCGATGCCTTTGCCATAAGATTCGGGATGAACATATAACCAAGCCAGATAATCTTCATCTACGCCAACGAAACCGACTACTGTTTCGTTTTCAACAGCGACGAATTTTTTACTTCGTTTCAAATCTTCGACTTCTTTATCTTCTTCAATTGGAATAAATCCGCGTGGGTCACATGAGCCGATTAATTCATCGGGTCTGGCAAGGTCATGGATTTGGCAAATCGCTTTCCAATCTTTTTCTTCATAATTTCTGTATGTAATCATTTTTTTCTCTTTATTTTGTAATCTTTCCATCTTTTGCTAACCAAACATCGGTCGTGAATCTTTCGATGAAACTTCTATCATGTACAACTGCCAGAATCGTGCCTTGAAAGTTTTCAAGTGCTTCTTCAAACCGTTCACGTGATGGAATATCTAAGTGGTTAATTGGCTCATCTAAAACAAGAAACGTACAGCCTTGAGCAATCAGAATCGCCAGTTGTAAACGCGCGCGTTCACCAAAAGATAATTCACCTGATGGGCGAAGCGCATGGTCACCTTTGAATAAAAAGTAATGCAAGAAATTTCTTGTATCGGTTTCATTCATGGTTGAAATATTTTGAATCGTTTGCACCGCATTCAATTTTGGATTTAGTAATTCTTGTTCTTGTGCCATGTAACCCAATTTGGTTGCGCCACCTAAACGGAATGAACCACTCAGCGGGGGAATCTTTCCAGAAATGGTTTTGATGAAAGATGTTTTGCCTGCACCGTTTGCACCTGTCAACACAATTCGCTGACCTGCGCGAATGAATAAGTTGATATTTTCAAGCAGCGGATTTTCTATCGTGTAGCCAATTGACAGCGATTCAGTAATTAACGCATCTTTAGACTGGTGGTCTGGTTTGCCCAAATCAAGTTTTAGTTTCCAACTTCCACGTGGTTTCTCAATCTTTTCATCGGTTTGCAAAGTTTCAATGCGTGCTTCAATATTTTTTGCACGTCCCGCGACTCTTTTTGTGGCTTTGTTTCCAAAAAAGCCTTTGGCAAATTTATCACCACTATCCGCTTTGCCACCTTTCTTCATCACCGTGAGACTACGCACATGCTTCGCCGCACGTTTTAACTGTGCAATTTCATCTTGTTGGTCTTGATAGGCTTGGCTTTGTTTATCATATTCCAAATTTTTTTGTTCAAGATATTCGCTGTAATTGCCGTGATACGTTTTGATATTGTGAGTCGTTGAATCTAATTCAAGAATCGTGCTGACTATATTATCCAAAAACACACGGTCATGTGACACGATTAAGACTGCGCCTTGAAAATTATTTAACCAATTTTCTAACCATTCGAGCATTTCGATATCAAGATGATTTGTTGGTTCATCAAGCAAAAGTAGATTTGGTTCTTCGAGTAAAACTTTTGCTAGCATCAAGCGAGTCTTTTGTCCGCCACTTAGGTGGGCGATAGGAGTTTCTGGTTCTAGATGAGATAAACCCAACGCCTCTAACATAATAGACGGCTGATTGCTGACTACTGAAAGCTGATTCAACACCTCATCATATTTTCGTTGAAGAATGACGTCATCTGGATATAATGCGAGTTTCATCGCTAGTGACTCAAGTTCCAGTGCAGGATCAGATTGAGTTTCAGAATCAATTCCAAGCGCGGAATGAAGCGTTTGTTCGGAATCAAATTCCATGCCTTGGGCGAGATATCCAATTCTTAAATTGGGATGCGTCGAAGAGACATTCCCAGAATCTGGATTGTCAAGTTTGGCAAGGATACGCATGAGTGTGGTTTTGCCCGAACCATTCGCGCCGATGAGACCGATGCGCTCGCCTGCGCTGATGTTGAAGTTGATGTTTTGTAAAACGGGCTGAATACCGAAATGTTTTGAAAGGTTGTGAATACTAAGCATAATGAGAGACCTATAAGTTTCATGGCATGTCACTCCGAGACCAAGCGAAGGGTCTCTGAGATTGTCGTAGAGATTCTTCGCCGCAAAGAACAAAAGCGCGGCTCAGAATGACATGGGGTTTTAAAACGAAAACCGAGGGCAAGCCTCGGCTGAGATTAAATAGAGTCAGCGGGTTAGTGCCCTAAATACATTTGGTTACAGGTTGCTGTCCGTCATTCGCTGGGTATCCTTTTCAGAAATATTTTATCACTTATTTTTGAGTATTGACAAGAACCATCTTAGATAGAATTTCGTTAACTGTCTGCTCAACCGTCCAGTCGCTTGAGTCCAATACAATCCAGTTATCTTTCGGCATTGAGTCTAGGAAGCTATAAATCATAGGCACGTAAGGAATATGCTCGAAAGGTCCGCCTCGTTGTTTGATTCGTTCAATCACAATATCTGCTTTAGGATATAGCAAAACACGACGAACTTCTGGAATTTCAAAAAGCTCCCTATACTGCTCAACAAAATTGGATGGAACACAGACATCGTCAATGACAACATCTATGCCTTGGTTAGCATATAAAAGTGCCATATAAATTGCAGTGGATCGTGCCATTTGAAATTGTTGTAGTACTTCTTCTGTGAAAACACCATCTTTCGGTACTGCATACCCTTTGACCATTTTTTCGCGAAGCTCGTCCACTTGAATAAAAAGGCATTTTTGAAAATGTTTGGCTATTAAACGCCCAACTGTGCTTTTCCCTGCGCCAGCCATGCCTGTGATGAATATAATATTGTTCATTTTATGTTACCTGTTTTAGCTCAATAAAGATGAAGCTTGATTTTGGAACTGTGTAATTGCCTCATATACGCCAGCACCAATGCCATCAAATAATTGCTCTAGCTCAACCATATTATGCGACAAGAAAATCATCACAGAGTTATTGCTGGGGTCGGCTCGCCACCAACCTCCGAAAGCGCCAGGCCAGCCAACAGCACCTATCCCACCACCACAGGGTTGTGGACTTGCTTTTAGAGGATCAAGTACCATTGCGATACCTAAGCCGAATCCATGACCAGTGTTGAGTATTGACCTTGCATTTATCAATTGATTCTCGCTTAGACAATTAGATACCATTCGTTTGTAAGTCTCAGGTTTTAATAACTGGACATCGTTCACAATACCTTCATTTAAGAACATTCGCGCGAAAGTGAGGTAATCATCAACTGTTGACCAAAGTCCTTGCCCACCAGAGACATAAGCCATTCCTTCGGGTCTTTCAGCTAAGAACGAGTTACCGGGACCAGTCAGCCGCTTGCAGAGTTGACCAGAAGCGTCAAATCCGTATGTTGTAGCTTTTCGATGTTGCTTCTCCAAAGGAACTGTAAAGCCAGTGTCATTCATTCCTAGTGGATCGAAAATTCGGCGCTTGAGTACATCGCCTAGAGGCGCATCTTCTATCCGTGCAATGATTAAGCCTAGCAGATCGGTTGAGTGACCATAGTGAAATGCAGTTCCTGGTTGATCGATCAATGGTAAAGCAGCCAGTCTGGCAATCCAATCATCGGGATGTACTTCACTATCAATATCACCGCCCAATGCTTCTTTATAGGCTTGTACAATGGGACCAGAATGCCAGTCCGCATACGTTAAGCCTGATCGGTGAGTCAATAAATCTTCAAAAGTAATTTGTCGCTCTGCTTCATTAGTCTGATCAAGAGTTCCTGTAGAAGAACGCAAGACACGCATCTGCGAAAACTCTGGTGCCCAATGTGTAATCGGATCATTTAATGCGAATCGACCTTCATCAAATAACATCAGTGCCAATGTAGATATTATTGGCTTTGACATTGAGGCAATACGAAATATTGTATTTCTCTCCATTGGCAACTTGGATTCTATATCCCTCCAACCTACTCCCGTAGTTTGTATTATCTGATCATCCTGCCATACTAAAGTTGTTGCACCCGCAAGGCTTCCAGCATCTACAATGCTACGGATAGCATCTGCGATTAGGTCTTCTCCCATAAACTTTCTCCTTACAATGATTTGATTTTTAAAATGGTTTTTATATTCCCTTTTGTATTATACATTCACATTCTCAATTTACTAATTCACTACTTACTTTCATTATTGAGGTAAACTTTTGACTTAACTTTACGTCTATGCACAAGAGGAAAACATAACAAATGACCAAGAAAATTCTTGCAGTTTTAGCCCATCCAGATGACGAAACATTTGGCTTGGGAGGCACAATCGCTTACTACAATCAAAAAGGCGTGGAGACATATTACGTCTGCGCCACACGCGGCGAAGTCGGTGCGGCGGACGAAGAATATATGCAAGGCTTCAAAGATACCGCTGAAATGCGTACTGACGAGTTGATGCGCGCCGCCAAAATTTTAGGCTTGAAAGAAGTCCACTTTTTAGGCTATCGCGATTCTGGTATGCCAAACACGGAACCAAATCAACATCCGAATGCGCAGGTCAATCATCCCATAGAAGAAGTGGCGGGGAAAGTTGTCAAATATATTCGTCAAATCAAACCTGATGTTGTGATTACATTTGACCCAATTGGCGGATACAAACATCCAGACCATATTCACATTCACAAGGCGACAGTCTTCGCGTTTGCAAATGCGGATAACCCTTCTTTTTATCCAGAAGCGGGTGAGCCGTTTAAACCAAAAGCACTTTATTTTCAAATCTTCCCACGCGGTATGTTCAAACTGATTGTGCGTCTCATGCCATTAATTGGAAAAGACCCGACCAAATTTGGCAGAAATGGCGATATTAATCTCAAAGAACTTGCAGAAGTAGATTTTCCATTGCATGTGCGATTAAATGTTAATTCGGTTGCACAAATCAAACGTCACGCCAGTGAGCAACACGCATCACAAGGTGGCAAAAACATGCGCCGTGGAGTATTTGGGGTTTTCTCAAAAATTTTTGGCGAACGAGAAGATTTCATGCAAGCCTATCCGCCGCTTGGTGAAAACTTCAAAAGAAAAAACGATTTATTTGACGGGATATAAATACAAACCTGACAGGTCTCATCATAAGTTCAACTTATCAAAACTTATTTTCATATAAAAGTTTTGGTTGATTAAGGTGCTAATAAGACCTGTCAGGTTTTTCACTTAAATAGGACATAAGTACATTTTCGTTAACCCAAAGAAGTGGTAGGATTCAGTCATTGAGATTCTTGTATCAAGGAGTGTATGATGCCTGAACAAAGAACTACCCCACGAAAACAAATTCCTGTTTATATGCGCGTCTTAAATGACGACACACAAGTGATTCTTGGTCACATGGTCGAAGTCAGCGATATTGGCTTGCGTTTAGAGACCACGCATGAATTGCCTATCGAAAAAGATTATTATCTGCGCCTCGAACTTACGCCAGACATTGGCACGCTTCCCTACATTGTTTTTGCCGCCCGAAGCAAATGGTGCAAAATGGATACTATCCTGCCAAACTTATATCGCGTTGGCTTTCAAATTATCGAAATCCTCCCAGAAGATAAAGAAATCTTCTCCCTTGTTTTACAAAAATACGGCGCCTAAATTTTTGGCTTCATTGTGTGCCATTCAGTCGCTTGCTGATAATTAAACCCGGCGCGCAACACACCTGATTCATTCCATGCGCGCGAAACAATTTGCAAACCAATTGGCAATTTCTCTTTTGAGAATCCGCATGGGATGGATAAAGCAGGCAAGCCTGTCAGATTAAATGGGGCGGTGAAACGAGTCAACATGCGCGCACGTTCCAATGCATCTTCACCTTCTAAGACAGGGGCTGTGATGGGGGTTGTGGGGAGAAGCAAGACATCATATTCATCAAATAACAATTCGCATCTTCTCTTAACCTCAACCTGCGTATGTCGCGCGAGCGCATACTCACTTGAAGTATATTTTGCTCCCGTTTCTAGCCTTAGGCGCACATCATCTCCAAACCAATCCAAGTGTTCTTTCATTCTTTCTTGATGAAATGTCGCCGCATCGGCTGTGGTCATTAATGAGTTTGCAATTGCGGCTTCATATAAGAAATCTACGTTGATTTCAGTAATCATTGCGCCTTGCTTTTCTAAAATTTTTGCCGCTTTATGCACTGCATCTAATACTTCGGGGTCTGTTTTTTCTTCAATGAAATTCCCAACTGCCAAAGCGACTTTTCTTTCTTTCATCGAATCTCGTAAGTGACTAGAATAATCACCCGGCAAAGTTTTTACAGAAGTTGGGTCTTGTTCGTCATATCCGCCCATCACTTGTAACATCAAAGCCGCATCTTCTACTTTTCTTGTAATTGGACCTGCATGGTCTAAATTCCATGAAAGCGGAAGAATGCCTCTTAAACTGACTCGTCCATAAGTCGGTTTAAGACCAACCACGCCACACAACGAAGCGGGAATGCGAATCGAACCGCCAGTGTCTGTGCCTAATGCGGCGAGTGCCATGCCCGTTGCCACAGCGACAGCACTTCCGCCGGAGGAACCGCCGGGCGTACGTGTAATGTCCCATGGATTTTTACACGCGCCAAAATGCGGATTGTTATTGGTCACACCTAATGCGATTTCGTGGGTATTGGTCTTGCCGATGATTATCCCGCCTGCTTTTTTGATTTTATTTACAACAAATGCATCTTCATTTGGAATATTATCTGCGAAGAATTTTGAGCCGCCTGTGGTGCGGATTCCCTTTGTGTCATATAAATCTTTGACTGCAATTGGTATGCCGTATAACGGCATACTGCCGTTGCTTGGCAGTTCATTTTTTTCAGGTGGGATGACGGTAATGAATGCGTTAAGCGTCGGGTTGAGTCGTTGGATGGTTTTGTAGCAGGTCGAGGCTAGGTCAGAGGCGTGCATTTCTCGGCTTTTGAGCAAGTCGCGTTGGATAATCAAAGATGGGGTGTCGTCTTGTTTCATAAGCCAAAATTATATGCCAATGAATATTTTCCCACATAGCCTATATGTACTGAATTGCAATTTTGTAGGGACACGACAACGTCGTGTCCCTACTTTTGTACTAGAACAACCCCAAAATTTTACCGCTTTTCAAATCCAAATCAATATCATAAAACGATGGACGCGTGCCAAGCCCGGGCATCGTTCGCATATCGCCGAGGATTGGATATAAAAAGCCTGCGCCAACGGATGCGCGAATTTCACGAACCGTAACACGAAAACCTGTAGGCGCACCTTTTTGCGTTGCATCAGTGCTGAATGACAAATGCGTTTTTGCCATACAAATTGGCAGTTTATCGAAACCAAGTTTTGTGTAACGTGTGATTTGTTCTTCGGCTTCGGGTGTGTAATCTACACCGTCGGCACGATAAATTTCTTTGGCAATTTTCTCAATTTTGGTTTTGATTGAATCTTCTAGTGGATATAAAAATTGGAAATTGCTTTCTTGATTCGCGGCTTTGACTACGGCTTCTGCTAATTTCTTTGTACCGGCGCCACCATCTGCCCAGTGTGTGCAAAGAATCGCATCCATTGCGCCAAATTCAATGGATGCTTTCCGAATCATTTCTATTTCGGCAGGTGTATCGGTTGCAAAGGAATTAATCGCCACAATCACTTTTACGCCAAATTTATTTGCATTTTGAATATGACGCTCTAAATTGGCAAGACCTTTGCGAAGTAAATCTAAATTTTCATCGGTGTATTCTGGTGCAAGCGGTTTACCAGCGACCACTTTTGGACCACCGCCATGCATCTTCAACGCGCGGACAGTTGCGACCATGACGACAACATGTGGAGTTAATCCCGAATATCTACATTTGATGTTGAAGAATTTTTCCATGCCAATATCCGCACCGAAGCCAGATTCAGTGACCACAAAGCCATCTTTGCCGACTAGTTTCAACGCGACCATATCTGCAATGATAGAAGATTGTC
>JAEURF010000189.1 GCA_016789205.1 Anaerolineales bacterium | reverse complement strand
TCGCCGCCGTATTCACCACTCAACGAAGCCTCGCCTGTGGCGTAGTTAAAGGTATAAGTTAGTTTACCTGTTTTATCACCACTGACATCTACAATGAAAGTCATTAAGCCTGTATCGAGATTAAATGAGCCTGTGCCTGTCATGGCTAGCCCTTTGATGAGGGAACATTTATCAAACGTGTAGGCAAGCAGATTTTCATTGCTATCGCTTGGACCAAATGTAAACGAGCCGCCTAAATTACAACCTACTGATTTTTCTTCACTGCCATCACTGTAATAAAATTCAGGCATGTAGAAGAGATTATCGTCAATGGCAATGAATGCGTCTAGCAAATCACCAGCTTCACTTAAAGTCTGAGGCGGGTTGGGGACGTAGGATGCAATCGTATCAGCCCATTCGTCACAGACAATTTCTCTTTGTGCGGGTAAGTCTCCATTTACTAAGAAATCGGTCACATAATCATCGGGGCAAGAATTTCCCCAGCCGAAAATGGAATGAATGCCGCCTTCGCCATAAAGATGATAGCCATTATCCAAATTTTTAAATACCGCTTCGCCATCTTCAAATGGAGTTGCTGGGTCAAGTTTTGCATTTAACACAAAGACAGGTACCCCTTCTAAAACCAATGGCTCACGTTGGACAGTTTCTTTTGGAGAACTGGGCCAGAACGCGCAAGAAACTCCGGTGTAAACACTGCCGTCGAGGCGTGGGACTGTGCCGTTCGAAGCCTGCCCAGCTTCAATCGATTGTTCGATGCGTTCTTCGGGCGTTCCGCTAAAGAATGTATCATCTGTACACAATACACTCAAAAACATCGTATCTGAAAATGTTGGGTCGCCGAGATATTCAAATGTAGCAGGGTCTACTGTGGCATTGTCATACATTAAACGAAGCATGGGGACTAGGTCGCCATTGTTTGCGGCGGCAAGTGCTTTTAGGAATAACATCCGCCCCGTTAATGAATACATTTGATATGCGGTTGTGTATTCAAGCGCATTAAACGTAAACGTGCCTTTTGCTTTTGTGCCGTCTGCCAATGGGAATTCATATTCAATCGGGTCTTTTGAAACTTGCGCGGCGAAATCATCATATACTTTAAGAGCATCTTTGCCATTCATATCGGCTGAACAAAGTTCATCTTCATTACAAGCATTGAGAACGGCGACTAAGACTTTATCAAATGCTTTTTCTTGATTTAATGAACCTTGTTCACCAGAGACGGTCATATCAATAGTGCCGTCTAAAATTACGCCAGCCAATCTATCCGGGTGAGCATACGCATACGTTTGTGCCACTGCCGTTCCATAACTCACACCGTATATCCAAAACTTTTCATCACCAATCAAAGCGCGAAAATCTTCAATATCTTCTGCCACCGAATCTGTGCCATAAAAAGCAAGTTTGGCAGGGTCAATGCCCATTTCAGCAACACAGGTTTCAACATACGTTTTTGTACCTTCTACTAACTCTGTTTGTTCTTCAGGTGTATCTGCCCCTTCTAACCCAGCCTCATCATACGATGTGAGATAACTCAAAAAGTCTTCAGCATAAGCAACCGGGCAGGCTAATTCAGAAGATAAGCCCATGCCACGTTGGTCATAATAAACCAAATCGTAATGCTCTAAAATTTGTTCATCATAATAATCCCAATAAGCTGAACTGATACCTTCGCCACCCGGTCCGCCAGGGAAGGCTTGAATGAACATACCATAGCGTTCACCACCAGCAGGCAATACCCCAAAGACCACATCAATTGTTTCAGCACTAGAAGAATCAAATTGATTTAATGGAACTTGGACAGTTACACAAGTTAAGTCTTCATTTTCTTCACAAGGCACGCCACCTAATTCTTCCAATTTTGGCACAATGCTTGGAAGCACATCTCTCGGCGCTTCAACCAATGGTGTTGCAGGAGCAGGTGATTCATTATCATTGAGGCGCGGCAAATTAAAATTACACGCCATACTCAGAATTGCTAACATCAATATAAAACTAAAAAACTTTTTCATTTTTCTCCTTTTGAATTCAGGGAGCTTGCTCCCGTGATGTATAAATTAAATTTCATTCCACACGCGCACTTTTTGAATTAATGACTCATGGTCTGGGTCCTGATACGGTGACAAATCATCCGCTTCACTCTTAAGGGGAGAGTTGGTCAGCGCGTTGAAAACTGCTCCTACGCCATTAGCGACGTTGTGCGGGTCATAGCCGCCTTCAAGCACAAAGACAATTTTCCCACCACAAACCTCTTCTGCCATCCCTACCAATTTCCTAGAGACTTCATAAAACCCCTGAGTAGATAACCCTAACGAAGTTAATGGGTCATTCCAATGGGCATCAAAGCCAGCGGAGATGAACAACATCTGCGGACGAAACGCCAGCACGACAGGCTTAAAGATTTCATCACAGATTCTTGAAAAGGTTTCATCGCCTGCATACGCATCGAGTGGAACATTGACGATTCTCTTTTTCGCATTCGGCACATCATCAATTGCGCCTGTGCCCGGATAAATTCCCCATTGATGTGTTGAGATTAATCCTGTACGTTCATCATTTTTGAAGGCTTCTTGCGTGCCATTGCCATGATGGGCATCATAATCAATCACCATCACGCGACTCATTCCATTTGCCAAAGCATCTTGCGCGGCGACTGCAATATTGCTGAAAATACAAAACCCCATTGACCTGTGCGGCTCTGCATGGTGACCCGGCGGGCGTACAATGGCAAACGCATTTTTTGCATCGCCATTGATGACAGCGCGTGTACAAGTCATCACGCCACCTGCGGCAAACAACGCATCTTCATAAGAAGTTTCAGTGACGTATGTCGGCGCATAATCAATCACACTAGGACCTTGCTTACAAACTTCTTCAATTGATTTAATTAATTTTGTTGTATGAACTCGTGCTACTTCCTCTTCTTTCGCGCGGATGGGTTCTATACGTTCCGCCCCAAATGAATCAAGCAAAGGTTCAAGGATTTCTAATCTACCTGGTCTTTCGGGATGGTCAGGGAATTGATGATTGCGCGAAGGTACAAATGTGTATGTTGTTGTCATAAATAAATTATAGTCTCTAACCGAATACTGAATACTGTTACTTTTTACTTTCAAATAACCTCAACCATTCTTCCACTTCTTGAGTTGACAATTTCTTATCTTGCGGGTTTGTTTTGGATGAATTTGATAAAGTCGTTCTCAATAATTTCACAAACTCTTCAGACGAAATAAATTTTGCACCATTCACCTTCGCCGCATTTTGCACTTCTCTATCCGATGAAACCACAGTCCAGTTTTTGGCTGATTTACCGAGATTGTTTAATCGAGCGCGCATGGCTGAATCAGCAGTCTGCCCACGTGAAATAAAATGCCCGGTTACAGTACCCAGTTTGCGCGTCCCGGCAGAGGCGGGTGGTGCTCCATCAAAATAGACATCAATTTGTTGGCGCCTCATGCGTGCAAATTCTTGTAAAAGGTGCGCGAGTTCTAATTCATCATCGGGTTCATCGAGCCGCAACCCGATTTTTGGAATCAAATTATGTCCGTCAATCAAATAAGGCATAGTCCATTCTACCTCTTAACAATTGCATCATATCATGCTTAGATTCGTATATGAAAATAATTCGGATGGATGAATCCGAATATAATCAAGCAAAAAGGAGATTGACATGGCAGAAAAAAAATCATCCGATATCACAATTCCGCAACAAGGCGGCGTGATGCGAAACATCCTCAACCAACTTAAACTTATCTTCCGTTTAATGGGAGATAGGCGCGTAAATTTCTTTGCGAAACTTGTTCCTGTGGGTGCGTTTATTTATCTCTTGTTCCCATTGGATGCAATTTCACTTCCAGTGATTGGCGTTGTAGATGATGCCGCTTTGTTATGGCTTGGCTCATACGTCTTTACTGAACTTTGCCCGCCGGAAGTAGTTGCTGAACAC
>JAEURF010000188.1:3727-3958 GCA_016789205.1 Anaerolineales bacterium | reverse complement strand
TGCTTGCCATCTTTGCCATCATTCGCGGCGCGATTAATAACATAAAACGCATCATCTTCTTAAGCATTTGGTTTTTAGTTTCTTTACTTTTAGTCATCTTTTTACCTGCTCGTCAAATGGCAGACCTCGCATGGACATTAATTCCGCTCAGCGCTTTGGCGTCGCTTGAACTTGCACGCGCGTTCAACATTTTTCCCGAAGAACGCCTTGAAATCGCAGGCGTCATCTTCT
>JAEURF010000188.1:0-3719 GCA_016789205.1 Anaerolineales bacterium | reverse complement strand
TCGGCTTTGCAGGCATGACATGGTTCCCTGCCGACTCACGCGAATATGCGTTACGTTTTTGGATGTTGCTTGGTTCAATCGTTTTATTATTACTGAGCTTATTGTTAGTCGGCGCAGGCTGGTCTACCCGCATCGCCCGTATCGGCGGTGTTTGGGGTTTTGTGATTGCATTAGGCGCACTCACTTTAGGCGGCACATTTGGTGCGGCTGGCTTACGCGGATTCAATTCCCCCGAACTTTGGTGGCAGACGAAAATCCCAGCACAAGCCGATTTATTACGCGAGACCGTGAATCAAGTTTCAGAATATTACACAGGCAACGATACCTCCGCCTCTGTCGTAATCGTCGGGCTGGATTCACCCGCGTTAGCATGGGCTTTGCGCGAGCATAATGTCCAAATTGTAGATTCATTAGACCCCGCTTCTGCGCCAGATATTGTCATTACCCCATTTGAAAATAATCCCATCTTAGTCGCCGCCTATCGCGGACAAGATTTCAACTGGCGACAAACCTTTTTATGGAATGTATCTCCAGTGGATGCTTGGATTCGATGGGTGACCCTAAGAGAAATTTCCTACGCGGGTGAATCAATTATCCTCTGGGCAAGAGACGATTTATTCCTAGACAAATAACTGAACACTGATTACCGATTACTTTATAATCCACCTATGACAATCCCTCCTTCCATCATCACACTAGACGGTCCAGCCGCATCGGGCAAATCTACCATCGGCAGAAAACTTGCTGATGAACTTGGCTATTTATTTTTTGACACCGGCATTATGTATCGTGCCGTCACTTGGATTGCACTGCAACATGATATGGACTTGCATGATGAAGAAGCAATAACGCAAATGGCGCAAACTGCTCAAATTGATATTCGCCCCGCTTCAAAAAACGATGGTCGTTTTTGTGATGTATTACTGGGTGATAAAGATGTCACATGGGATATGCGTTCTAGCGAAGTGGAAGCCAGTGTTTCGCTTGTTTCTGCCTATGCTGGCGTGCGCAAAGCATTATCGGATAAACAGCGTCAGATTGGGTTGCGTGGAAAAGTCGTCATGGTTGGCAGAGATATTGGCACAGTCGTTTTACCCGAAGCGGATTTGAAAATTTACTTAGATGCCAGTGCCGAAGAACGCGCCAAACGCCGATATGATGAAATCATCGCGCGCGGCGAAAAAGCAGATTATGACGAAATTTTGAAAAAGATGATTGAACGTGATCATATTGATTCCACTCGTGCAGTTGCGCCACTTCGCCCGGCGGATGATGCCGTCATCATCAACACCGATATACCCAGCGCAGAACAAGTCTTTGAGCAAGTGCTGGCGTTGTGTAAATAAAATCACTATGTCATTCTGAGCCACGCTCTTGTTTTGCGGCGAAGAATCTCAGAGATTATGTTAGAGACCCTTCGTTTCACTCAGGGTGAAAAAATATGTCTATCCCCAAACCCATTACCGAAATCTGGAAGCCCGAACTTGTACGTTTGCCAAAACTGACAACCTCGCGTCGTCTCTTTCGCATCTTTGGTCACGGACTTGTAAAATTGGTTGCAAAAGTTTGTTTGAATGTCAATCTAGAGGGTATGGAAAATTTTCCGAAAACAGGTCCATTATTAATTGTCATTAACCACATTGGCGATGCAGACGCAGTGGCTGTGGTTTCTCAATTACCTTCTCCGCCGGATGCATTAGGAAAAATCGAGTTATATGATTTGCCCATTCTCGGCAAAATGATGCACTGGTATGGCATGATATGGCTTCATCGTGGCAGAGCCGATATTAAAGCAATTCGTTCTGCGTTAGATGGTCTAGCGGAAAATAGAATCATTATCATTGCGCCGGAAGGTAGATATTCGTTGACTGGTGCATTAGAAGAAGGCAGTGGTGGCGCGGCATTTTTGGCATATAAATCTGGTGCGCCGGTTCTACCGATTACAGTTACAGGCACAGAAAATGAAAATGTCTATGGAAACCTGAAACGCTTCAAACGCGCAAAAGTAAATATCAAGATTGGGAAAATGCTTCAGTTTGCGAATCAATTTTCCACGAAGCAAGAAGCGGTTCGTCAGGGAACGAGTCAAATTATGGTGGCGTTGGCAAATCTTCTCCCTGAAAAATATCGTGGGGAATACTCGTAAACTGTCCCGCAGGTTCTGTTTGAATTTACAGTATTGAAAGAAACCTGCGGGAGGTTATGTTTAGGGCTATAATTTACAAAAATGGAATTTATCCTTACGCTCCTTGCAGGCATCCCGTTTCCCGCGCCGCCCACTCTTGCAGGTTGGGTCGTTTGGGTTTTGTTACTAGGGGCTTTAACGTATGCACTCGTGCGTGGAAATGCTTATCAAGCGCCGATGAGTTGGGGATTATTTATCCTGTTCTTCATTTTGATTCCCGCGACAACTTTATTTATCGGGTTAAGATTTGCATCCGCTTCAGCCCGACCTCTGCCTGGTCTGCCCGCGGATGCCCCCGGCTCAGCCATGATGGTTTTTTCTGCAATTCCATGGCTGTTAGGCGGAGGATTATTGGGACCCATTCCTGCGGCTTTGTTAGGCGCATTTGCCGGTTTATTACGCGGCGCATGGGATAGTTATTCTTTATTTTCAATTCTTGAACTCGCATTTTTAGCCACGTGGTTTTCAATCAACATGCGTCAACGCTATCGAACGCGTGCTTATACATTATTGCGTCAACCTTTGGTGGGGGCTTTGTTGTTGATTCCATTTCACACATTTTTTTATGTGTTGAGCGCTTTATTTACACAATGGGGTGCAGACGTTTCTATACCCATCACCGCGAGATTAGATTTTGCCTTGAGCAATGCCGGTATTGTCACTTTGGCATTTGCAGGGGAGATGTTAATTGGCGGGTTGGTGGCACAAATCATTTCAGTTGCATTCCCTGCCAGATGGGGTAGTAAACAGGCTTTGCAACCTTCGCCGGGTGAAAAAAGTTTAGAGTCACGCTTTTTGTTTGCGGTGGGTGCATTTATTTTGATGTTGTTGCTGACATTATTAATTGGCGATTGGTATGTTGCCGGGAAAGCCGCGCGTGAATTATTACAAGATAGATTATCGAGCGCCGGTGAATCGGCATCTCAAAGTGTGCCATTCTTTTTAGAGACGGGTCAAAACTTGGCTGTGCAATTGGCATCAGACCCACGTTTGCTTGAATCCAGTGGTGAAGAATTAAGGTCAATCATTGCTTCGCGCATTCAAGCGGTGCCATATTTCGACCAATTTATTGTATTAGATGCTAATAATAAAGATGTTTTGGCTATTTATCCGCCATCTGATGCGAACACATTCCGTTTGTATCCTGATGAAGATTCAGGCATTTTCTTAGCCACCAACGGTGTGTTGACGCAAACCTATTCCATTCCACCATCTACGCTAGAAGAAAGTTCGCGCGTTTCATTTATGGTGGCAATTGTGGATTCTACAAATCAAGTCAAAAGAATCTTAATTGGGCGAACCACACTTGAATCTAATCCGCTTACATTGCCATTAATTGGCAGTCTTAACAACATGAATGACCTCGGTGGTACCGGCATGTTGTTAAATGAAAACAATCGTGTAATTTATCATTCTGATAAAACGCAATCCTTATCAACCTATAACGGTCAACAAGGCAGTGAAGCATTCTTTTATGATGATACGGCTCCCAATGGCACGCGCGAAATGGTCTATTACCAGCCGGTCTTTGGGC
>JAEURF010000187.1 GCA_016789205.1 Anaerolineales bacterium | reverse complement strand
ATCATTCCATTGAGCAAGTGTCCCGCCTAAATAGCCCGGTGACAATGCAACTGTGTTTGTAATACTTGCAGACACAGCAGGCACGCCCAAAAAAGTTAAGACAGGAAATGTAATTAACGTTCCACCACCAGCAAGGGCGTTGACTGCGCCTGCGGCTAGCGCGGCGATTGCGATAAGTATATAATCCATTGAGGCTAACATAGTAAGCAACTATACCAAATTTGTTTGAAGGCTAAACGGCAGAAGATAAAATGAAGCAGTTTTTCAAATCAAAAATTGAAGATGGGCAAATAGTAAATTTTATCTTTATTGTTTTTTCTATCGCATCTATAGCGTGGTCACTGTATTTTGCTCGCGCCACGATTACGCTACCCTATCAAATTGGGTTTCGCGAAGGACAACCTCAAGTATTAACCCAAATGTTGTTAGATGGTGAAAATCCATATACATTTGATAATCAACCTTTGGCGTACAACGTCTATAGTATCAGTTATAGTGCGGCGGTTCTGCCTTTTGCTTCTTTATTTGGAAATACAATCCATATTCATCGCTTGGTTACATTTGTTTTTATTTTCTTATCTACCTTGCTGGGGTTTGGAGTTGTCTATAAATCAAATAAAAATTTTGCCTACGCACTGATTTGCGCTTCGTTCATCATGATTGGATTTATGGGGCGTGGCGGACTTGGCTCAGCGCCTTCTGCAATGGGAACATTTCTTTTTTACAGTGCTTTATTTATCCCATTTCTCAAGTCATTCGATAAAATTAGTTTGTGGATTAGTCTATTTTTTGCGCTATGGGCATTTTATACCAAAGCATATTTCGTATTGTCTTTTGGTATTGTTTTCGCTTATGTGTTTTTATTTATTTCAAAACGAAAAGCGTTCTCTTATTTTATTTCGTTTTTCACGTTATTAATGATTTCGGCGGTTGTCATACGTTTGATTTTCCCATTGTATTTCATCAATTCCATTGGCGGAAATATTTCTAATACGTTTCGGACGTTTGAAAATCTATATGAACAAGTAGTAGACTTGTTACGATATTTTTTTCCATTAATAATAGCAACGTTCTTAATGCTCAAATTCACCTCACGCGCGGAGAATCCCCTGCCTATTAAAGATTGGAAAATCAAAGATATTTTTAATGCCTCTTGGTCTGCTCCTGTATTTACAGGTCAGATGAATTACTTTCTGTTTGCATTTCTGACCGCATTTTTTGTATACATTACTTTTTTGGCAACGCATGTAGGCAATTACTTAACGTATGCGTATGAAATGGTCTTACCTCCGTTCTTCTTTTGGCTATTTACAAAATTTGAATTCAAAAGATGGATAGGAACGATTACAGCATTGCTTATTATTTTCAATTTGACATATTGGCAAAATATTACCTTAAACCCGAATATGCTTGAGCAAAGAAATTCAACTGAATGGCAAAAACTTTACGCCTTCATAAAACCTTCTCTGAAAATTCTGAGTACTCCAATCGTTACTTCTCGACTGATAGAACTTGGTATTACACCAGTCGATTCAGGGCAAACAGATTATTACTATTTTATGAAACCCTATCCAGATTATGCTTGGTTTGGTCCACCATACGCTGAGTTCTATGCTCATGGAGAAGCGTATGCCCAGTCCATTAATGAAGCCATCAAAAATCAAGAGTACGATTTGATTATCACAGCAAAAGATGTTGATGTTTTTTATGATTCCAGATTAATTACACAATATTATTCCCTAGAGAAACAATTAATTCTTTACATGAACCAAACTGAACAAAAATGGGTAGCCCAAATTTGGAAGCCAAATAAGTAGCTTTATGATTTCCTTGACTTGCTCACTATGAGTCTGTATAATCCCGCCATTCAGAAGTAGTAGGCAATTCAATTGCTGACAGAAACGAAGGTCACTGGCTGAAAGCCTTCACAGAAAAAAAATTGCCGAAGTCGTCTGAAATCAAATGCCGAAGAAAGCGAAAAGCAAGTAGAACGGCACGGGATAGCCCGTTACAGCAAATCAAGTGCGTTTTTAGTAACTAGCAAACTACTCAACTAGAAAACTAGCCAACTAACAACGAATTGAGGTGGTACCACGGAGATAACACTTCGTCCTCTTTTGGATGAAGTGTTTTTTGTTTAAGTCTAAATGGTCTAAATAGTCGAACAGGTCTTACTAATCAAGACCAATAAGACTTTTCAGACTAATAAGACCAGTGAGACTAACTAAGGAGACCGAATGACAAAAAAAGAATTACCAAAAGCCTACGATTTCAAATCTACTGAGCCGCGCATTTATGCCATGTGGGAGGCGGGTGGATTTTTCAAACCGCATAACGACCCGAATAATAAAAACTTTGACCCAAATGTAAAACCATTTGTCATTGCAATTCCGCCGCCGAATGTAACAGGTGAGTTGCATATTGGTCATGCCATGTTTGTGAGCGTGGAAGATTTAATGATTCGCTATCACCGTATGAAAGGCTATTCCGCGCTTTGGATTCCTGGTACAGACCATGCAGGCATCGCCACACAACTCATGGTGGAAAAAGATTTGCTCAAAAATGAAGAAGTGACGCGTGAAGAACTTGGGCGTGAAGAATTTGTCAAACGCACATGGGAATGGAAAAAGAAATACGGCAACATCATCACGACTCAGATTCGCAGATTGGGTGCATCTTGTGATTGGGATAGAGAACGCTTCACACTTGACGACGGCTTGAGTGCCGCTGTTCGAGAAGCATTTGTTCGTCTCTACGAAAAGGGATTAATCTATCGTGGACCTCGTTTAATCAACTGGTCCCCTGGGCTTAAGACTGCTGTCTCTGATTTGGAAGTGGAATATAGCGAAGAAGATGTGCAGTTGTATTACTTCAAATACATGTTGAAAGATTCGGATGAGTTCATTCCCGTTGCAACGATTCGACCTGAAACCATTTTAGGGGATACGGCTGTGGCAGTTCATCCAGAAGATGAACGTTATAAAAAATATATTGGCAAAACAGTGATTGTGCCAATTTTGAATCGTGAAATTCCAGTCATTGGTGATGATTATGTCAGCATGGAGTTTGGAACTGGTGCGTTAAAAATTACACCAGGTCATGACCCAAATGATTATGCTATTGCACAACGTCACAACTTGCCAATCATTTCGGTTTTAGATGTTGAGGCGAAGGTCAATGCCAACGGAGGCAAGTACCAACTTCAAGATAGGTTTGAAGCGCGAAAAAATTTCTGGGCAGATATGAAAGCCGCGAATCTAACCATCAAAACAGAAAATTATCGCACCACGATTCCACGTTCACAACGCGGCGGAGAAATTGTCGAACCAATGATTTCTGAACAATGGTTTGTGAAAATGGAATCGCTTGCCAATGCTGGACTTGATGCAGTGCGTAATGAAAAAATAAAAATTGTGCCAGAGCGTTTTGAAAAAACATATTTCAATTGGCTTGAAAATATAAAAGATTGGTGCATCAGCCGCCAGTTGTGGTGGGGGCATCGCATTCCTGTTTGGTATTGTGATGATGGACACATGACAGTGACTCGTGAAGACCCAACACAATGTAGTACATGCGGTTCAAAAAATATTCGTCAAGATGAAGATGTGTTGGATACATGGTTTTCATCTGGTTTATGGCCCTTTTCAACATTGGGCTGGCCCCAACAAACACCAGACTTAAAATATTTTTATCCAACTTCTTACATGGAAACAGGATACGATATTTTATTTTTCTGGGTGGCGCGTATGATTATGATGGGGCTTGAATTTACAAACGAAGCACCATTTCATACCGTTTATTTGCATGGGCTTGTGCGTGATGAGCAAGGACGAAAAATGTCTAAGACCACAGGCAATGTGATTGACCCATTAATCGTGATGGATGAATTTGGAACAGACGCGCTTCGCTTCACGCTTCTAGTTGGTTCTACACCCGGAAATGATACCAACGTTGGAGTTAAGAAAG
>JAEURF010000186.1 GCA_016789205.1 Anaerolineales bacterium | reverse complement strand
ATCGCCAATGCCTTCTTCTGGAAAGCGATGCACAATCTCATCAGCCATTTCATTTGGATATTCAATTACATCAAAAATTCTAGCCATATTATTTCTCCTTTTGAAAGAACAATTCTTAGATTATAGCCGAAGCAACCATCATCTACAAGAACCGTTTCTCCTACTTCTACGCAAATGCAATTAATTCGTTTCACCCCGCTCACTGAACACTGCTTACGCTTTCATCGCCTTACCGCTGCCTTTATCTTTCACCATCAAAACCTCCGCCATAATGCTTACCGCAATTTCTTCCGGCGTTTCAGCTTGCAATTCGATTCCCATAGGTGAATGAACTTTATTAATCAATTCTTCTTTGACTCCTTTTTCTTTCAACGCTTTCGCCGTGACAGACCATCTGCGTTTCGAGCCGATGACTCCGATATACGCCGCTTCAGACTCAAGTAAACTTGGTAGCCCAACCACATCGACTCCTGAGCCTCGACTTGTGATGACCAAATAAGTTTGTTTCGTTATCTTCATTGATTCTGCTAACTTACCCATCTCCACTGGATAATATTCATCCGCCCCCGGCGTGGACTCAGGATTACAAAATTCTGCGCGGTCATCACTGACAACGACTCTGAATCCCAACCATTTTGCTAAATACACAACGGCCTTACCGACATGCCCAGCGCCGATAACGACTAAAGTTGAAGGAGGATAAATTGGTTCCACAAATACCTCTACTTGACCACCACACACGCCCGGGTCGCCGCGTGAAGGGTCTGCCATAGTATATGACAATGTTTGTGCTTTGCCATCTTCCAATGTTTGCAAAGCCGCCTTGATGACGCGATTCTCCAAATCCCCGCCGCCGACCGTGCCGATAAATTTTCCATCAGGGTATACCAGCATTTTACTGCCGACATGACGTGGCGTAGAGCCTTCACTCTTTGTCACTGTACACAATGCGGCAGATTGATTATCTTCTTTTAGTTTTGATAAGGCAGTGTAAATATCGTTACTCATAATTTTTTGCTTATAAAACTCCGTAGGAGTGAAATGATTATAGGGTAAATTGGATAATAAAACAAACCCCGAAGGGGTGTCATAGATTTTCGAGGTTATGCCATCCCTTCGGGATTATCATGCAAAATATGTTTCGTTCTACAATCATTTCATCCCTTCGGGATTTGATGATTCATAAACTGTTAACGTTCCAACAACCCCAACACGACTGGCAACAATTGTTTCTTTCTTGAAACCACGCCCTGCGCGTCGCGTGTGCCATCTGGAAGTGGGGGATAAGGCAAGTCATTCAAAATTGGCGGATAATTCGGCGAGAGTAATAATCTACTTGTGCCACGCACAACATCAGTGACGAGCAGCATCGCAAAATCTAAACCGCGTTTATCTTTCATTTCATCTAACGCTTTGATTAGAGTTTCAAGATATTCTTCGAGTTGCATCAAATCGGTCACTTCGGCTTGAGCAATCACAAGTTTATATCCACTAGTTTCGTATTCTTTAATATCTGTGCTGACAATTTCTTCTGGCTTGCGATTCGAAAGCCCAGCACCTGCTGAAAGCAAATTCTTTCCATAGGATTGAATCGTTTCGCCTTTGAGTGGACTCCCGCCGACAAATGCCCAGCGTGCAAGTTTTTCTGCGGCGGCATGGTCACGCGGTGTGGTGGTAGGAGATGTCAAAATTAAAGTATCAGATAAAAGTCCAGCAAGAAGCGCACCGGCAAGTGCAGGTGGGGCAGAGAGTCCTGCTTCCGCTGTTTGTTCAGTCACCAATGTTGAAGTCGAGCCGACGACATCCACTGTAAAACGAATCGGCTGATGTGTATATGGATTTCCCAAACGATGATGGTCAAGAATTTCAAGCAGTTCGGCTTCTTCCAACGCATTGATTGATTGACGCGGTTCGTTATGGTCAACCAAAATAATTTTCAGGCGTGGTGGATTCAAAATATTGCGTTGACGCGCAATGCCGAGATACGTACCACTTTCATCTATAACCCAATAATCATCAAACTCACTGCGCAAAATTTTATTCAATGAATCGCGGATGTGTGCATTGGCTGTAAATTTTGGAACTTCAGTATTTGCGGCATCTTTACATTCAGCAGACATCATCTCACGCACGGTTGTATCGCCGGGGCGTGGACCTAACGTTTCGCTAAAGTATTTGAACAAACTCAATCCATTAATTAATCCGTATGGTGTGCCATCATCATTGACCACAGGGGCAATACCCCCAGTTTTGCTGGCAAGTGTCCAAGCCATACCCAGTTGAGAATCCGGTGTGAGGCTGTCGAGTCTTTGCATCACTGATTCAAAACGCGGCGATGCATCGGTTAATAAAAATGGTGCTTCGATGTTTAATGTTTTCAGCACCCATGAAGTTTGAACATTCAATGCGCCTGCACGTGCAGCAATTGCATCTACACCATCCCGCTCGCGCAACAACCATGCATAGCCCATTGCAGATGCAATTGAATCTGTATCTGGATTAATATGACCGACAACATAAATTCTTTCTGACATTAATTTTCTTTCTCCGCTTCATTTCAACAAGCTCAACGCATCGCTTTCTTAACGTTTGACATGATTCTAAACCTTTTGCTTCATCGCCCGCCAGACTCTTTCCGGCGTAGCGGGGATTTCATCTACATTTACTCCAAGCGCATCCAAAATTGCATTGCCAACTGCTGGAGCAACACCATCCATTGGAATCTCTGCAACTGCTTTCACGCCGAATGGGTGGCTCGGTTCAAATGTTTCCACAAAAATCGTTTCCAACTCCGGCATTTCATCCGAACGGAAGATGTGATAGCGGTCTAAATCTCTTTCGTAGGCGTTGCCTTTGTCATCGTATCTCATCTCTTCACAGACGGCATAACCTAATGCTTGAGTCATCCCGCCTTCAATTTGACCGGATGCAGTTAATGGATTCACAATCACGCCCGAATCAACTGCCATGACAAGTTTATCTACAGTCACTTGACCAGTCTCTGTATCCACTGTCACTTCGGCAAATTGAGCCGCAAACGGCGGCGGTGACACGGGTGATACATAACTGGCTACGCCCATAATCTGTTCTTGATTATTTTTGTGTAATGTGTCTAATGCAATTTCAGCAAGCGTCACAGAACGTCCATCTGGTGCAATAGCTTTTTTATCTGCTAAACGAATCGTTGAATATTCAGATTCAGGAATATCAAATAAAGTAGCCGCGCGGATTTTAATTCTCTCTGCCACAATTTGAGCAGCTTTCACCGCAGCCGTACCAGATATATAGGTAGTCGAAGAAGCGTATGCACCTTTATCAAATGGTGTGAAATCTGTATCCGATGAATAGGTAATCATATCTTCAAGCGGAACGCCTAACACTTCCACCACCATTTGAGCAATCACAGTATCTGAACCTGTGCCCAAATCTGTTGCACCGACCAAAAGATTGAACGAACCATCATCATTCATTTTGATAGATGCGCCACCCATATCTAAATACGGAATGGCTGTGCCTTGCATAACAAATGAAACGCCAATACCTTTACGAACAGACGATGGACGGCGGACAGTGGACGGTCTACTGTCTTTGGTTTTCCGTCCCGCTCTCCATTCCTCATTTCCATATTTATCATCCCACGCAATCGCCGCGCGACCTTGCGCCACACATTGTTCTAAACCAATTGTGTGAATAATTTCTGGACGTGGTTCACGCCCTTCATTCCAAGCGGTTGAAAACGGATGATATTCGCCGGGTCGAATGGTATTCTTCAAGCGGAAATCAATTGGGTCAAAGCCCATCGCCCGCGCAATTTTTTCCATGTGGCGGTCAAGGGGCCAATAACCTTGCGGGACGCCATATCCACGAAATGCCCCGGCAGGTGGGGTGTTGGTATAAACAATGTCTGCATAAAAGCGAATATTCGGAGATTTACGATACTCGCCATCACCAACATATAACGCCATAGATTT
>JAEURF010000185.1 GCA_016789205.1 Anaerolineales bacterium | reverse complement strand
CAAAACGCTTGGCGGATTGAAAGTGACTGAGTTAATTACTGTAGATGGTTTTCAATACAAACTCGAAGATGGCGGCTGGATGTTGATTCGTTTTTCAGGAACAGAACCGATATTGCGTGTTTATACAGAAACTCGTCATAAGGATAAGGTCATGGCAATTTTGGAAGATGGACTCAAAGTTGCGGGAATAAAATAATCGCTTGTCAAAGCATGATTGATAAAATAAAGTCACCGCTTAACAACGGTGACTTTATTAATGTTATTTAGGTTTTGAAGGTTTCGAAATAAAGAAAACTAATGCTCCTAAAATCAAGAAAGACAAAGCAGGTATACAATAATTCAAGAAATTTAATCCATCTGTATCTGTAAAAAGCATCAGGGCAAAATACAAACCTACTATCAAAAAAATGCTACCCAATATTGTAGCTATTGGATTTCTATCATTGTTATCTGTTTTTTTATCCATGAATATCTCCATATAATCAATTGATTATAGAATTATAATTCAAAAAACCATGCAACTTACAGACACCCACTGCCACCTTGACTATAACAAATTCGATGCTGACCGCGAGGAAGTGATTCAACGCGCAAATGATGCGGGATTGATAAGGCTGTTAGTTCCAGGACTCCAGCATAAGTCAAGTAAAGAGGCGGTGACGTTAGCAGAAAAATATCCAAGCGTGTATGCGGCTGTGGGGTTTCATCCAACTGACTTGGAAGAGTTTCATCAAAAAAATTTTGATGAAGTTAAAGCATTAGCAAATCATCCAAAAGTAGTTGCGATTGGCGAAATTGGCATTGACTATTATTGGGTCAAAGAAAAAGAGAAGCAAGAATTTCAACGTGAAGTACTAAAGCAACAATTGGCTTTTGCAAAAGAAGTAAATAAACCTGTTGTGATTCACATGCGCGAAGAAAATGATGCTTGGTTTGGCGAAGCCTCAGTTGATTTGTTAAATATTTTAGAAGAATGGCAAAAAAGTTTAAGCGGTTCATTGGCAGAAAAACCTGGCGTACTTCATTCGTTCAATGGCACGCTTGAAACCGCACAAAAAGGCTTGGACTTAAATTTTTACATCGGTATTACTGGACCCGTGACTTATAAAAATGCAGATAAAAAACGAGAAATTATCGCTCAATTGCCTTTGGAAAAATTACTAATTGAGACAGATTCTCCATTCTTAAGCCCTGTTCCCGTTCGTGAAAAAAGGAACGAACCCTCGTATATTTTGCACATTGCTGATAGAATAGCAGAAATCCATTCCAAAAGCCCTGCGGAGATTGCCGCAATCACCACTCAAAATGCGGCTCGACTCTTTGCTTGGGGAGACTGAATGAATGCTATTACTTTTCTCTCACCCGTAACCGAAGAAATTAAACTTGTCGAAGAACGAATGCGCGAACAAGCCGATTCAGCGCATCCCGATTTACGCGCCGCGCTTGAGCATTTAATGAAAGCAGGAGGAAAGCGCATCCGCCCTACCCTCGGCTTGCTCGTTGGAAACATGCTTTCTGCCCCACTTGAAAAATTAGTCACGCTTGGCGCGGCTGTTGAACTTCTTCATACCGCCACACTCGTGCATGATGATTTAATTGATGGTTCTTTGCTACGCCGTGGAACGCCAACATTAAATGCACGTTGGGCGCCACCTGCCACTGTATTAACTGGTGATTTTGTTTTTGCACGCGCCGCCAAACTCGCCGCCGAAACCGACGATTTGCGTTTAATGAATCTGTTTGCTGAAACACTTTCGATTATTGTGAATGGTGAACTGACTCAAATGTTTAGCTCGCGTGGTTTAATCAACCGCGATAATTATTACAAACGCATTTACGCCAAAACCGCGTCACTTTTTGAAATGACTTCACACGCGGCGGCATTAGTCAGCCCCGCAGATGAAACCACAATCAAATCTATGCGTGAGTTTGGATATCAACTCGGCATGGCATTTCAAATTGTGGATGATATTTTGGATTTCACCGGCGACCAAACCTCTGTAGGCAAACCGCTCGGCTCAGACTTACATAACGGCTTGGTCACACTGCCCGGCATTTACTACGCCGAAACCAATCCCACCGACCCAGATATTCTCTCACTTACAAACGGTGGCTGGACCAATCACGAAAACATGACACGCCTCGTTGAAAACATCCGCACGAGCAATGCGCCCAAACAAGCCATGCGTGAAGCCGAAAATTACGTGGAACGTGCAATTGCTTGTTTAGAAAATATACAACCTTGTGCTGAACGTGATGCATTAGAGAATTTAGCAAAATATATTGTTGATAGAAAAGTATAATTAGTTTACTAGTTACCTAGTTTATTAGTTTATTAGTTTTGTAGTTTTCATCCTTCATCCTTTCCCTTATGAAAAAACCCTTTCGCTTCAATGTCGGATTCATCATCCATGAAGATGTCGGTTATAGTCACGACTTCCCCTTTGCATTTGACGAACTCACTCTCGATGACCTTGAGTTAACAAACTTTGAAGGTATTGCCAGCGTTGGCAAAACGCCACAAGGATTAATTCTGCAAGCAGATTTTTCAGCAGAAACGACTTTAGAATGTGTGCGTTGCCTAACCAGTTTTGAACATGCACTCAATTGGTCATTCACCGAACTGTATGCTTTCGATAAACGCTCAGAAACCGAATCGGGACTCTTCCTCCCGGATGATGCTCACTTAGATTTAGCAGAACTGATTCGTGATTATGCTTTACTAGAGATTCCCATCAGTCCCGTCCATGATGACGCATGCAAAGGCTTATGCCCTGAATGCGGTCAAAATTTAAATAACAAAGATTGTGGTCATAGACCTGAGCAATCCGATTCACCGTTTGCGAAGTTGAAAGATTTGTTGTAATAATAGACGGTGGACAATAGACCGTGAATCCAACTCTTAAAAAATTTCTTGGAATTCTTATTTCAATTCTGATAATCTGCGGAATGATATATGCTCGCATTCAACTTAGCGCAGGCTTTGATTATCAAGAGTCTAACTTCGCTTTTTTTTGGCTCGCAGGAAAAATGACCATTGATGGGGAAAATCCGTATGATGAAACAACCTACATAACCAATCATGAAAAATATGGCATCAAATGGCAACCGAATCGCATTTTTCCATATCCATTGCCGTTAACAATCCTTTGCATCCCTTTAGGATTTTTCTCAATGGGAACGGCGTACACCATTTGGCAAATCGCTTCATTATTAATGATTGTCATTTCAATTTATCTTTTATTAAACCTCACAAACAATGAAGCATCAAAACGATTATTACTTCCTATTTTTCTTGCTGTAATATTTTTTGGTCCAGGCTATTTAACATTACATACAGGCGCAGTCGGTGCGTTTGCATTATTGTTTCTTACGCTTGCTGTCGTATTGTTAGAAAAAGAAAATTTCATTTTCGCGGGAATATTATTGTCACTGACCATGCTCAAACCGCCACAAGGGTTAACTATTCTTTTGTTAGCAGGTTTATGGTTTTTGATTAAGAAAAATTGGAAAGCCATTATCGGAATTGGCATTGGCGGAATTCTATTATTGGCGATTGGATTAATCCAAGACCCGCAATGGATTCAAAAATTTATCGGCGCGAGTAATGCAGTGATGGATAGAACACAAGGCGTACACTCAAACGTCTGGGCATTTGGATATTTGATATGCAATGGCGAAACAACTTGCTCAACGCTTCTTGGCATAGGGTTGAGTCTGATTCTGCTGGGGAGTAGTGGATTTATCCTTTGGCGGAATCAGGCAAAATGGTCAGATTGGGAGGCGATGAACTTAATCATCCCGATTGGATTCGTCAGCACAATTTATCTGTGGGCATATGACCAAATTACATATATCATCCCAATTGTATGGATTGTGGCGACATTAGTACAAAAATCACGAAGCTATTTGTGGTCTTTTTTATTTTTGATTTTGCTAGATGTGGTTTCATTATTTGCGCTCGCACAACAAGCATT
>JAEURF010000184.1 GCA_016789205.1 Anaerolineales bacterium | reverse complement strand
TACGCCCATCTTTAATTTCCACAGGCGTACCACTCACTTGTGCTCCGATTCGTTTTGCAAATGGTTCAATAAATGGTTCAACCACACTACTAGCAATATACACTTGTGCGCCACCTTCACGATGTTTAATCAATCTTTCAATCACATCTTCACGGCGTTTTTTCCATAAGTCGTGTTCGACGACCCATTCAGAAACTTGTCTCAATTTTTCTTCATCCGCATTTTTGATGTAAGCCAAACTATCTATCATTAACTTTTGTCCCCATAATTGCCAGTCAATCAATCCATTTTTTGCTAACAAATAAGATGGCATGATAGATGCGATTGTTAAATTCGCTTGCCATTTGCTTTGGTTATGCTTGACCCAATCTACTAAGCCTAAAAAGGGGGAACCTGTGGTCAATGTTCCCATCATATCTGATACGACAATCATGATTTATTATCCTCAATTGAATTTGCAGTTTTATTTCCTAAGAACAAGAAACCTAAGAATAAAGCCAGCATTAATAAATAGTATATATTGAAATCCCAATTTGGGATTAACAACAAAATAATGATTAAACCTGTTGAAATTATTGGCACGAGAAGCAGGGCAATCGTTTGCTTTCCTGTTTCATACAATAAGACCATGATGCCTAAAAGCGGCAAAAGCAAATAACTTAATCCGTGTAAATATAAATGTGGGGCGGTGAATGTGCCAAGTAAAACAGCAATGCCAATCTGACTTATATTAATTTCTTCGCCCTTTTTCCACCACCACAAGCACATCATCAAAATGGATATACCTGCCACGCTCCAAGCGATGATGCGAATCATTTCTTCGTTTGCGTTGGGGAATGACCGTATCAATAACCCAAACAAGTTATACATTTTTGACCAGTCTAGTCCGTACACTTGTGCCTCTGAATTAACATCAAGCAAGTATATAAAATCTTTAATCCCCTGATAGCCAAGCAATAAAAAGCTGTAAAGCGCAAAAAAAAGCATCCCTGTCACAAACCAAATGCTTGCCCGTCGTCGTGAAGCGAAAAGCGGTAAGGCTAACGCGCCCGCAATCGTTGGGGAAAGTGTCGCCAGTGCTAATCCCAATCCCGCTGTTATCTCTTTTCTTTTCAATAATCCAAACATCCAGAATAACAATCCTAAGACTGTGTAAACGCTATCTTGCCCACCTAAGAGGCTGATAAAGAGTGGAAAAAAAGTTATACATCCAATTGCGCCAAACCACGCCGAAGTTGTATCCCATTTTTGGTGTAGGAGAAATTGATGAATTAATTTCATGCAGATTAATAAGACTAGTAAACTTAACACAGTCCAAGATACGTAGGCGGTGACATAATTATCATTTGCAATCAAAGCTAATAAAGGGATGAGATGAGGCGGATGCGCAAAAATTAATGGGGATGAGTCTGTAACGGTGACTTGATTTTGGACAAGCGTTTGCGCATCAAGATTATAAATTTGATGATATTCACCCGCTCGAATCAAACGCCCAGTTGTATAAAAACTGATAAAGTCCATTGTTTTTATTGAGGGGTCATTCAATAAACGAAACCACATAAAAGCATACAAAAAAATTTGAATGCTAATTAAGGCAATGAACAAAGTTTTAACTAAATATTTTTTTTGCATGGCTTCTTGAATAAAGGGTTAAATAGATTGTATCTGAATTTATTGTGCCGTGTTTCCGCCATCTACCAACAACAAATGACCTGTTACAAAACTAGATTCATCCGACGCTAAAAATAAAACAGCATTGGCAATTTCTTCGGGCTTGCCAAATCTTCCCATCGGTATATAAGCACTTGATTCTTTAATTGCTTCTTCCAATTTAACTGGCGTTGAATTTTCAAAATAACCTTTTTCCATCCAACGATCTACAAACGTATCGCCAGGGCAAACTGCATTCACACGAATATTTTCCCTTGCATAATCTAATGCCATTGCTTTTGTCATCATCCCTACCGCACCTTTGCTCATAATATATGGAAGCGCATTTTTTCCAGCCACGACCGACCAATCTGACCCGTTATTAACAATCACACCACCACCTTGTTTTTTCATATATGGAATCACAAGATTACACATGCGCCAAACTGCAGTGACGTTAATGTCTAATGTATTTTGCCAAACCTCATCAGTTGTTGTGTCTGCTGTTCCTTTTGTGACAATGCCAGCATTATTAAATAAAATGTCAATGCGATTAAATTCTTTAAGCGCAACATCTACAACTCTTTGACATTCTTCCATTTTTGTATGGTCCGCTTCGACGAACACGCATCGGACTCCCTTCTGCCTGCATTCTGCTTGGATGCTTTCGCCGAGGTTGAGACGTCTCCCTGTTAAAACGAGAGTCGCTCCCTCGTCAGCGAAACGAAGCGCAGTGGCTTTTCCAATTCCAGATGTCGCACCAGTAATGATTGCAACTTTGTTTTTGAGTCTCATGTTATCTCCTTATGGAGTCAGACAGTTTGCTGTCGTTATTGCAGGAGCAAGCTCCCGCACTCCATATACCAAAGTATAATTCGCCTTATGGATAGTAAGACGCTCAACGTACTCGAATACCCAAAGATTTTGGAAAAGCTGGCGGGCTTTTGTGACTTTTCTGCTTCGATGGCACTGGCACGAAGTTTAGAACCAACTGATTCTTTTGAGTTGGCAATTTCGCGTTTAAGTGAAACCACTGAAGCGAGAAAAATTTTATCTGTGCAAGGCATGGGAGTTGGTGCGGCACATGATATTCGTCCACAAGCAGATTTGGCGGCGCGTGGCGGTGTCCTTGACCCACATGCTTTGTTGGATGTGAAATCTACTTTAATTTCTTGCCGAGATTTGAAAAAGAATTTTGACAAAAAAGAAAATGAATATCCGCGTTTGAGTTTGATTGTAGAAGGCTTGCCTGAAACATACGGACTTGTGGATGCGATTACACGTGTCCTTTCAGAACGCGGCGAGGTCTTAGATTCGGCATCTCCTAAATTAGCAAGTATTCGCAAAAGTTTAAGAATCGCACAAGACCGTTTGATGAGTCGTTTGCAAAAGTATGTGACTGATACTAAAACATCACAAATGTTACAAGAACCCATCATCACCCAACGTGATGGGCGTTATGTGATTCCATTGCGGGCAGAATTTAAGGGGAAAATCAAATCAGTGATTCATGACCAATCTTCCAGTGGGGCGACATTATTTGTTGAGCCACTTCCGATTGTCGAAGCAAATAATGAAATTCGTGAATTACAACTTGCACAACGCGATGAAGAGCAAAGAATCCTTGCGGAAGTTTCAGCTTTAGTAGGTCAATATGCCGTTGAGTTAAAGTATGGCGTTGAAAATTTAGCTGTATTAGATTTAGCATTTGCAAAAGCAAAATATGCGGAAGAGTTGAAAGCAAGTGAGCCAATACTTTCCCAGACGGTAGACCATAGACCGCAGACCGCGGTCAACCGTCCATCGTCTACGGTCAAATTAATTCATGCACGTCATCCATTAATTGATTCGAATCAAGTTGTGCCGATTGATATTGACCCACGTGAAGGCACGCGCGCCATTGTTATTACAGGTCCAAATACTGGCGGTAAAACTGTTTCATTGAAAACAGTTGGTTTGCTTGTTGTGATGGCGCAAAGTGGTTTGCACATTCCCGCGCAAAGTGGTTCGCAACTTCCATGTTTTCATTCGGTCTATGCGGATATTGGCGATGAGCAATCTATTGAGCAATCGCTTTCAACTTTTTCGGGTCACATTACCAACATCATTCGCATTTTAAAACATATAGATCATCGTTCATTAGTTATTTTTGATGAACTTGGTTCGGGTACTGATCCGCAAGAAGGCGCGGCGATTGCGCGTGCGATTTTGAGTCATTTACTTGAAACTGGTGCGATGACTTTGGTTGCAACTCATTATCCTGAATTAAAAACATTTGCTCATTCGACAGATGGCGTGGTCAATGCTTCTTTAGAATTTGATATAAAAAC
>JAEURF010000183.1 GCA_016789205.1 Anaerolineales bacterium | reverse complement strand
CACTGATTTTACGAGGTCGGTGCGCGCTCGGCTCGCATTTCGGAACCAGCCTCTCCCGTCGAAGCCTGTCATCCCCAAGGAAGGAGGACTATAAAACTGTCCTTGTGCAACTAAGATTATAGCATGGTGAAAGTTAATATAATGTAAGAACTTGTCCGTTATAATAGTATCCATGATTCATAGAGGAAAACATGGCTGAAAGAATTTTGGTTGTAGACGACGATGTAGACACCTTGCGTTTGGTTGGTTTAATGTTGCAACGTCAAGGCTATGAAATTATTGCGGCTTCAAATGGCACACAGGCTTTGGAAAAAGCATTTGGAGAGAAACCAGACCTTATCTTACTTGACGTTATGATGCCGGATATGGACGGCTACGAAGTGACTCGTCGCTTACGAAAAAACCCTGCTACATCTGCTACACCTATTTTGATGTTTACAGCAAAAACGCAACTAGATGATAAAGTGACAGGTTTTGAAGTTGGTGCAGATGATTACCTCACCAAGCCTACACACCCCACTGAATTGCAAGCCCATGTGAAAGCCTTGTTGGCGCGTACCGCCACAAAGAAAACCGATGAAATCAAAATGCCCGCCTCAGACCAAAAGGGCTATATGATTGGGGTTATCTCTGTGCGTGGCGGACTCGGCGTATCTACCATTGCAACAAATATTGCGGCGGCTCTGTTCTCTCGTTTGCAAAGCGATATCATTCTTGCTCAACTAACACCAGGGCAAGGCACACTCGGCATGGATTTGGGGATTTCAGACCAAACTGCTTTGACCGAAATTTTACAAGCAACCCTTGCAGAAATTACAAGAGAAAAAGTGCAAAAGTCACTTACGCTTCACAATTCAGGCTTAAAACTTTTATTGGCATCTGAGAACCCGCGTGACGTAAGCCTGACCTCACAAGTGCGGCATTTTGAAGTTTTGGTTAAACATCTTGCTTCGCTGGCTCCTTTCACTGTCTTAGACTTAGGGTCTGGTCTGCCGACTTATGCCGAAAAGATATTGCCAATGTGTAACCAACAAATTATTGTCTTGGAAGGTACACCCAGTGCAATTCAGCAAACCAAATTACTGATAAATGAAATTACAGCATTAAACATAAAACCAGAATCCATTACAATCATTTTAAACAATCGTCAACGCAGTGAAGCGCAAATGTCCACTACAAAAGTACAAGATAAATTAGGGCATCCAGTTTCCGCTACGCTCACACCCGCACCTGAATTATTTTTGCAAGCCGCACGTGTTCATGCCCCGGCAGTGATTTCACAACCGAGCAATATGACTTCCCAGCAATTTATCAAAATTGCGGATGCAATCATCAAGCGCGAAAAGGCGCGATGAGTTCTTTTTCATCACAAACACAAACCGACATCCAATTCGCTGCGGACTTAATCCGCCAAGCCAAACATGCGACGATTCTGACCGGCGCAGGAATCTCCACTCCGTCTGGAATCCCAGATTTCAGGTCTACCGATTCAGGTTTATGGTCGAAGGATGAGCCGTTAGAAGTCGCCTCCCTCAGTACCTTTCGCACGCATCCGGAAAGGTTTTTTGCATGGTTTCGCCCGTTAGCGAGTCAAATTTTTTATGCAAAACCAAATCCGGCTCACATCGCTTTGGCTGAATTAGAAAAGGCTGGTTATCTTAAATCCATCATCACCCAAAATATAGATACCCTGCATCAAAAAGCCGCTTCAAAAATTGTAATTGAAATGCACGGAACCATGCAAACTTTAACTTGTACTCAGTGTTATCATCAAGTAAACGCCGAACCCTATCTTGCCCCGTTTGTAGAAAAAGGCGAAATTCCACATTGCCCCAAATGCAATCAGACGTTGAAACCAGATGTGATTCTTTTTGGGGAACAATTACCACAGGCGGCATGGCACAAAGCCCAGACAGAAGCGCGTCAAGCTGACTTGATGCTGGTTGCTGGTTCCTCATTAGAAGTTTTACCTGTGGCAGGCTTACCGATGCAAACTTTAGACCGCGGCGGACATTTAATCATCATCAACAATGCACCTACTTATATTAATGTTCGTGCTGATGTAATTTTTTCAGAAGACGTTTCCACAATTCTTCCTGCAATTACAGAGAGAGTGCTACATGGCTGAGATAAAAACCGAGAGATTAGATGGCTACCGCCGCCTCGTAGATATTGCGCGAGACCTCGCCTCCACTTTAGATTTGGATATTTTGCTCTCACGCATTGTTCATGCCGCCGCAGAGATTTGTGGCGCAGAAGCCGCCTCCATTTTGTTATATGACGATACTTCGCGTCAGTTATATTTCCAAGTTTCAACCAACATGGATGAATCTACGCGGCGCGGAATCACAGTTCCATTAGATGGCAGTATTGCTGGTTGGATTGTCAATAACCGTAAACCAGTTCGTATTACCAATGCGCATGATGACTCACGTTTTTATTCCAATGTAGAAGCCATTACAGGATTAAGTACACAATCTTTGCTTGGTGTTCCATTAATTACTAAAAATAAAATCGTCGGCGTGTTAGAAGCGTTGAATAAACATCGCGGAAAATTTTCAGACAATGATGAATCAATGCTTTTGGTTCTTGGCGCACAAGCCGCAGTTGCTATTGAAAATACGCGTTTATTCCAACAATCAGATTTAATTTCAGAGTTTGTGCATGAATTACGCACTCCGCTTTCTTCGTTGAGTACTGCAACATATCTTTTACTCCGCCCGGAAATGTCGCAAGAACAACGTGACCAAATTATCAACAATATTCATAATGAGACCATGCGATTAAATGCACTCGCTTCTTCTTTCTTGGATTTGGCAAGGTTAGAGTCTGGGCGTGTGCAATTTCGCAAAACGATTTTCAGCCTCGCAGACTTGCTCTATGAATGTAAAGATGTTATGTCTTCAAAAGCAATTGAAGATGATATTCAGTTGAGGGTGGAGTCACCAGAAGGACTTCCATTAATAGAAGCGGATAGAGACAAGATAAAACAAGTCTTGTTGAATCTATTAAGCAATGCGATTAAATATAACCGCCCAAATGGAACAGTCATGTTGCGTGCAGAAGCGCGCGAAACTGAAACCGCCATTTTTGTACAAGATACCGGCATTGGTATTCCTGAAGAAGCCTTGCCGCATTTGTTTGAAAAATTCTATCGTGTTCGTGAACATGAAAACCGCACATCTGGCACAGGGCTGGGTTTATCCATTTGTAAGCAAATTATTTATGGGCATGGGGGACGCATTGAAGTGAAAAGCAAACCAAGCGTGGGTACTGCCTTTATTTTATATATTCCGCGTTCTGGTAAAACTATTCCGCGTGAAGAGAATATCCCAGAACCTCAAAAAGCTGTGAAGAAAAGTAAAAACGTATAGTAGTTAAGAGTGAATTGACTTTTTGGCTTGAAAGATTTACACTAAGTACATATTTGAAATTATTTTCGGAGGAAGAAGATGGCACAGTTTCAATTTGTGATGAGGTCTGGACCGACTCCCGGCGTAGTCTTTCCGCTGGAAGGCGAACAACTCACTATCGGACGTGATTCGTCTAATGGTGTGGCAATCAACGATGCAGAAGTTTCGCGCAAACATGCCCGCCTTACATTTCAGGGTGGCAAATTTGTGATTGACGATTTAGGTTCTACCAATGGCACCTTTGTAAATGGACAACGTTTGGCAGGTCCGGTGGTGTTGAAGGCTGGAGATGTGGTCTCGCTGGGTGAGCAAATCGTCCTCATGTATGATGCGATTAACTCAGATGCCGGTGCAACGGTAGCAGTTTCTCGCAAGGCAATTCCATCTGCTCCTCCTGTTCAATCATATTCCCCTCCACCTGCGGCGCCAGCATACTCAGCACCTCCACCTGCGAGTACTGGTCAAAGAAATATGACGCCAATTTTTATCGGCGTCGGTGTGTTTGTCTTCATATGTCTGTGTAGCGGATTTTTCTGGTGGGTAGATGCGACCTTCCGTTGGTG
>JAEURF010000182.1 GCA_016789205.1 Anaerolineales bacterium | reverse complement strand
ATTGGGCTTTGATGATTAATCCTTTTGTTGTACTTGTGTTTGTCAAATAGATTCCTATGGGAAAATTCCGCCACCTGGAGGCGTTGGTGTGTATGGCGGATACCCAATTTGGCCCCAATCATAAAATGGTCTTTGTGGGCTTCCATAATAATAAGTTTCAACTAAAGCACGAAACAACGGCACACCGTAATCGGAACCTTGCCCAATGTTTTCGACAATGACAACAATTGCAAGGTCAGGTAAGCCGGTATTGGCTTCATTATCTGTAAAGCCTGCAAACCAGCCATGTGGTAAACCACTGCCTGATTCTGCGGTGCCTGTTTTACCTGCTACAGAGAATTGTAAACCACGCAAGTTATTGTAGGCAGTACCTCTTGAGCCAGTGACCATGAACATCGCTTCTTTGAGGATTTCTAAATTTTCTGCCCGCAATGGAAGTGTGCCATTGGCTTCTGGCTTAAAGACCAGAAGCGGGTCGCCTTCAATCGGTTGAATTTTATCTACAATTTGCGGGCGATATAACGTGCCGCCATTTGCAATTGCGGCGGTGAAGCGAGCTACTTGTAAAGGAGTTACTTGTACATCGCCTTGACCAATGGCTTGATTCACTGCGTCTATTTGACTTTGCGGGTCTAAAATTTGACCAGGCTCTTCAACAAGTTGTTCAATGCCGGTCGGGGAACCTAAACCAAATGCCCGTGCCATGTTAGCAATATCATTAGGGCGATTTAAGACAGAATATAAATCATTACCAATATGCCAGAAGTATGGGTTACAAGAACGCATTAAACCTTCTTGTAATGTAAGTACGCCACCCGGTCTGGTGCGAGATGTATTACATGCCTCGCCTCTAGCAATGGCTTCCTGACAATAATCATACGTCCAATCATTTCCAGTAAAACCATCAACTTCTGTGAAGAAATATTGACAATCATATTCCGTATCTTTGAGCCACGCTCCACTTTCTAACGCGGCAGACATCGTAATGATTTTAAACACTGAACCCAGCGGATATTGTCCTTGCGTGGCGCGGTTAAGCAAAGGTAAGTTTGTGTTGTTAAGTAAATTTGTTAAACCGAGGTTATTCGGATTTTCTGGTTCAAAATAATTGGGGTCAAAATCTGGGCTGGATGCTATTGCAATAATTTTGCCGGTATCCACTTCCATGACGACAATTGCACCGCGGAAAAATTCAAGCGCAGATTGAGCATAATATTGCATGTTGTTATCAATGGTTAGGTAAACTGAATCGGCAGGTTCGGGACTGCTTTGCCCAAGCGTGGTGACGATTTGTCCGCTGGGGTTGACGACACGCAAGATGCCGCCGTGTTTGCCTGCAAGATATTCTTCTGCCCATTGTTCAATGCCCGCCTGACCAATCCGCTCACTGCCGTTATAACCTTTTCTTCTATATTCATCTAGCTGTTCAGGAGAAATAGAAAGTGTGTAGCCGACTGCTTGCGGAGCAAGCCCGGTTTGTGCGTAATAACGAGATTCATATTCACTGACCACGAGTCCGCCGGGGTTAATAGAGATTAACCTTTGGGCTTCGTTCCGAGTCGCTTCACACATCGGCAGGTACCAACCAGGTCCCGAAGTGTCAATTTGATCTTGAATATCCAGCGGGTCTAAGCCGCATAACAAACCTAATTCGGCAGTTAATGTGCCGCGTAAATCCAAATCAATTAAATCGGTTTGAATGCCGAAAGCTAAGGCTGTAGACTGTGTGACAATCGGGAAACCATTTACATCATAAATATCACCGCGTGCCGGTACACTATATTCCATGGCGAGTTGATTACCCCCCACGAGTTCGGGCAAAATTAAACCGTCATCCCATTGCACTTTCCAAGCATTGTTTTCATTAACCAAACGCATGACAATATCACGTTTAATATTGCCAGCCAAAACGGTTTGATACGTGATGCTATACCCTACTTCCGCATTGCGCGGGCTGATTTGTGATGAAAGAATCGTCATCTCAAAACTTGCGGCACTCATATTATTTAACGCATCATTCCAACGCTTTGAAAAATCTTCTAAAGAAATTGCACTTTGGCTTTCTCCCGAAAGCATGGCATACATACTTTCGTAGTCATTTTGTTTTAACGATTCAAAAAATGAAGTCACTGCGGCGCCTGCATCCGGCGCTGGTGTGATGCTAATGGGTGCGGTGGGCAAAGGTGTATTGGTTGCAAAAATATTTGGCGAGCCAATTCCGCTTGAAGAACAAGCGACCAAGATTAACATCATAAAAACAAAATAGATTCGGCGTAAAGGCTTCATTCTTTTCCTTTGTTGACCTCACCCTAACCCTCTCCTAAAGGAGAGGGAACTCCCTTCCGATTTGTTGGGGAAGGGTTGGGGATGGGGTTTAAGATTTCACTATACACTTTACAATCATAATTCAAAAACGATTGACAATTGACAGGCACATCTGCATTTGGAAAAATATCAAATTGTTTTAATGCTCGCACAATATGACACATCGGTAAACCCATCACGCTGGCATAACAACCTTGCATTTTTTCAACAGGCTGAAATTCTGGATGTTGAATTGCGTATGCACCAGCTTTATCCATAGGGTCGCCTGTTTTTATATAATTTTTAATTTCATCATCTGAATAATTTCGCATCGGCACATCGGTACTGCATAAATCCGTTACCAATTTTTCATCACGCACACGATAAATTGCAATCGCCGTCAACACTTGATGATTTTTTCCACGCAGTTGTTTCAACATTCTTTCTGCATCTTTTTCATCAACTGGTTTGCCTAAAATTTCTTGACCATCTACTACAGTTGTATCTGAGCCGATAATCAACGCTTCAGGCTTGACCTTTGACCTGATTGCTAAAGCCTTAGCCTTTGCCAATCTTGATACATAGTCCGGCGGCGACTCATTTTCTAACGGCGTTTCATCTACATCAGAGACGATGACTTCAAAGCCCCAGTTCCCCAGCGCAAACAGTTGTCGCCTGCGTGGCGAAGCGGATGCGAGTACAAATTCCATCACGCGCAAGATTCTATCACAGACCTTTTTCGAGATTAATCGCGGATAAGCCTCAAATAAAAAACTTCCACTAGCATCATCTTTGATATAGTCGTAAAATTGCTCTATAAATCTGTATAGTCAAATGGAGGCAGGATGAACGAATTAGAAGAACGAATTTCTAGAGAGGGAAAAAATCTCGGCAAAGGAATTTTGAAAGTAGATAGTTTTGTTAATCATCAAGTTGACCCAAACCTTATGGATACCTGTGGACGTGAATTTGCAAAACGTTTTGCAAATTTGGGCGCCACAAAAATTTTAACGGCTGAAATCTCTGGGATTGCGCCAGCCCTCACAACGGCTATTCACATGAAGTTACCTGTTGTATATGCTCGCAAAACAAAACCGATTACGATGCCAGATCAAGTATATTTGACTCTCGCGCCATCACATACAAAAGGTCGCATGGTGGAATTGATTGTTTCGCCTGAATATCTTGCCAACAACGAAAAAGTGTTAATCATTGATGACTTCCTCGCCAGCGGACAAACGATTTTAGGTCTTGTCCGTTTAGCAGAAGCCTCTGGTTCAAAAGTAGTTGGCATTGGTGCATTGATTGAAAAAACATTTGAAGGCGGGCGTGATGTATTGTCTTCTGTAGGCGTGCAGATTGAAGCGATTGCTCGCATCAAATCTATGGATGAGGGGAAGATTGAGTTTGCAGATTAATAGTCACAGGTCAAAAGTTGAAGGTCGCAGGTTTGACTTGTGACTTTCGACCTGAAACCTTCAACCTGAAACTTTCAAACTTATGAACTCAATTGCTATCTTAGACTTTGGCTCACAATATGCACAAATCATTGCAAGGCGTGTGCGTGAATCAAATGTGTATTGCGAATTATTTCCGTGGGATTCTTCTAAAGAAAAAATATTATCTATTCATCCCAAAGGTTTTATTCTTTCAGGCGGACCAAAATCTGTTTACGAAAAAAATGCACCATTTATTCAACAATTTATTTTTGATTC
>JAEURF010000181.1 GCA_016789205.1 Anaerolineales bacterium | reverse complement strand
AAATCATTTGTTTGCGTTTTTGCATGGCTTTGTAAATATCATCTGCTGCTTTTTCGGGTTCAATGGCAAATGGTGTTCCGCCTTGTGCGGCTTTGAGCATTTCTGTTTTGACAAAGCCAGGTTTGACGGTTAATACATTTACGCCATGTCTGGTTAGACGATTTCGCAAGGCTTCGAGATACGTTGCAAAACCTGCTTTCGATGTGTTGTAACCAGGGTTACCAACACGTCCTCTATCACCAGCCACAGAACCAATGCCTACAATTTGACCTGCTTTTGCTTGTTGGAACATTTCTGCAATCGGTGTCAGCCATGCCATTGCACCAATTAAGTTGACTTCGACCATTTTTTTGTCGTTTTCAAAATTGTATTTATCTACTCCGCCGGGTGGGAAGTTTACACCTGCTAAAAAGACGACGGTGTCAAGACCGCCTAAATCCGCGACAATTTTTTGTAATAGAGATGGCACTTCGTTGTATTTGGTGACATCATGCGGGTATGAAAATGCAATAGTTTCTTTTGTATTTAATTCAATGCACAAAGCCATTAATTTATCTTTTTGACGACTAATTAAGGCAAGTGTGTAACCTTCTTTGGCGAGTTTGCGTGCAAGTGCCGCACCTATACCTTCGGATGCACCGATGATTATTGCGCGTCGGCGTGGATTCAGTGGAGTTGCAGGAGCAAGTTTACCCGTAGGTTGTGAAGCGGTTTGGTCTGTCACAAAGAACCTCGTCTAAGAATTTGTTTAATTTTCATTTTAACACAGTCCACCATTGGTCATAAGCAGATAATGCAAGTGTATAATAGTATAAGTAAATTGTGAAATGAATAAGCCTACTCAAAAACCCGGAAGCACGTTTGCTCGCGCCTGGGAAATTATTTCGCAGGATGCTTCCATTCCCCCTGAGGAAAAAAAATCAATTTTGAAGTTGATTCAAGTATTGCTTGAATCGAGAGAGCGTTCACGCGCTTCTGGCGCAAATGGGGATGATGAGACGATGTCTATTACGCAGGAAGTGATTTCAAAACATTCATTAATGACGACTGTAAAACATCAGGCAAATGAATTGGATGCGTTGAAACGCATCAGTTTAAATTTGACATCAAGTTTGGATTTTCAAACTGTGTTAGATGCCGTGGTGACAGAGGCGATGGGGTTGGTTAAAAATGCAAATTCAGCACATATTTTTTTATATGAACACGGGATGTTAGATTTTGGCGCATCATTACATTCGGATGGAACGCGTAATAAAGCATTTTCTACGCCCAGACCGGGTGGATTGACCTATTTGGTTGCAAAAAACGGGAAACAGATTTTAGTTGAAGATATGCAGGCTCATCCCCTTTATAAAGGCTCGCCAACAAATTGGCGTGGTTCGATTATTGGGATACCACTTAAGTTCAAAGATGAAATTGTGGGTGTGATGAATTTATCTCGAACAGTGACCGGGCATTTCTCACGTTCAGAGATTCGTTTAATCGGCTTATTAGCAGACCAAGCGGCTGTGGCAATTTATAATGCGAGTTTGTACAAACGTATCACGCAAATGGCAAATACAGACAGTGTGACCGGGTTGCCGAATCGTCGCGCTTTGGATGAACGCCTGCAAGAAGAATGGATTTATGCCAGCCGCATGGGTTTAGAATTTGCAGTAGTAATGATGGATTTAGATGGCTTCAAAGCGGTCAATGATAATTTTGGTCACAATGTGGGCGATGAATTATTATATTCTTTGTTTAATTTCCTTGCGCAAAAAATGCGCAGTTCAGATTTCCTCGCGAGATATGGTGGCGATGAATTAACTTTAGTGATGCGTAATACCGGCATAGATGCGGCTCAAGCGGTGACCGAAAAAGTCATTGAGTTAATGAATGAATATCGTTTTATTTATCCAGAAGAAAGAAATATAAAATTAGGGATTACGGCTGGGATTGCTATATATCCTAGCCACGCACAAACGCCGAGTGATTTATTGCGCGCGGCAGATGCGGCGTTATATCACGCGAAGAAATATCACCGTGGCAAATATGCAATTGCCAAAGGTGCAACAGGAAGTTTAAGCCCACTCAAGTTAAAGAAAACTGAACACGAAGAATAAATAAATTTTCTCAGGAGCCACACATGCCACGTAAAGTCAAATTGATTCTTAATCCCATGGCAGATATGGGACGGGCTTGGAAAACCGCAAATGATTTACGCCCGATTGCGCAAGAATTTCAAGGCGAGTTAACGTGGAGCGGAACAGTCTATCCGACTCATGGCATTGAACTTGCTAAACAAGCCGCAGAAGAAGGTTGTGATTTGGTTGTAGCCATGGGTGGTGATGGCACAGTTCATGAAGTGATGAATGGATTGATGCAAGTGCCAGAACATAAACGTCCCATTTTAGGCATGGTGCCAATCGGTTCAGGAAATGACTTTGCATATTCAATCGGCATCACACAAAAATCATCTCACGCATTAGCACATGCACTCAAAGCAGAAAATATTCAACCTGTTGATATTGGTTTGATGACCGACGAACAAACTGGGCGTAAAGAATATTTTGATAACACACTCGGCATTGGTTTTGATTCTATCGTCACGATTCATTCGCATAAACTACCTATCGTCAAAGGATTTCTGATGTATCTCACGGCTGTGATTCAAACCATCATTATGAATCACAACCCCATGCAAGTAAAAATTGAAACCGATACAGAAAATTTTGACACAAAAATTTTAATGCTCACGTTATGTAATGGTCCGCGCGAAGGCGGTGGCTTCATGCTTGCGCCCGATGCAAAAAATAATGACGGCATAATGACATACGTCGCCGTACAAAAAGTATCGCGCTTGATGATGTTTCGCCTCGTGCCTGAATTTATGAATGGCACACACACCCGCTTCAAAAACGTCCGCTTGGGAGAATTCAAAAAACTTTCCCTTACATCGGATTTGCCCTTATACATCCACGCCGATGGTGAAATTTTCACAACCTTTGGCAGTAACTTAAAAAAAGTTTCATTTGAAATTTTGCCAAGTGCGTTGAAAGTTGTGAAGGGATAAAGATAGTAGATATGTAAATAGGTAGACAGGTAAACAAGTACACAGGTACAATTAACTTGTTTACCATGAATCTAAACCAAAGCCTACAAAAATTTGATATAGGACATCTTCGCATCATTGCCGAGTTTTGGGGATTAGAACTCGAATCAAATGATTTTGATTCCGCATTGGAAGAATTATGCGCCTCCTTACTTGACCTGGAATCTGTTTCCGAAACCCTCGACATTCTACAAGCCCCAGCCAAAACCGCATTAACCGAACTTATTAATTCAAACGGAAAAATTGAATGGGCAGTTTTCACTCGCAAACATGGTGACATTCGTGAAATGGGCGCGGGCAAACGTGACCGTGAAAAACCTCATCTCAAACCAACTTCAACATCCGAGATTCTTTTTTATCGAGCATTAATCGCCAAAGCCTTTTTTGAAACCGAAAAAGGCTTACAAGAATTTGCCTATATACCAGATGATTTGTTAGAAGTGATTCAAGAAGTTGGAATGCAAAATGAAAATGAAACATTATCAAAAAATGAACCACTAGGCAGACCTGCTACACCTGTTGAAAAAAGTTTTGAAATTCTTGCAACTGATTTTATTTTAGATGATGCAACCACCTATCTAGCCGCATTAAGAATTAATATGGAGTCAGCCAGCTTGCTGGCGAATTTGCAGGAGCAAGCTCCTGCACTCCAAAATACAATCATCGTCACAGACGAAAATATTGCCAATCATCATGCCAAAACAATTCAAGATTTAAAAATAAAAACAATCGTCATTCCTGCTGGCGAAGAACATAAAAATCTTGAGACTGTTCAGCATTTATGGAAATCATTTCTCGAAAATGGACTCGATAGAAAAAGCACAGTCATTGCAATTGGTGGTGGAGTAATTGGAGATATGACAGGCTTTGCCGCATCCACTTACATGCGTGGCATTGATTGGATTGCTGTCCCGACCACTTTATTATCAATGGTA
>JAEURF010000180.1:295-4057 GCA_016789205.1 Anaerolineales bacterium | reverse complement strand
CTATGTTGACGGTGGACGATGGACCGTCTATCGTCTACCGTCAACGGTCTATTGTTTATTTTTTCTTCCACTCTGGTTCATAAAACGGCAACTTGACTACTTTCGCAGGTGCATGTTGACGATGATGTTCGACTGTGATTTCCATTCTCACATCCGTGCCAACTTCAAAATAGGGTTTTTGCAAATGCGCCAAGGCGATATATTTCTTTAACAATGGTGACCATGTTGAAGTAGAAGCATAACCAACTTGCACATTACCAGAAAGAATCGGCAGACTTCCGCGCACTGCCATGCCAGGAATTTGAGGTGGCAAGCCAACTTGTTTGAAAATATTTTCCATGCCAACCCAATCCACTTCCAAGCCAACCATTTTCCAAACAGAACCTTCTTTTTTCTCACGTTCTAATGCACGGCGACCGACAAAATAACCTTGTTTATCCAATGCAACTGTCCAATCAAGTCCCAATTCATAAGGTGATGATTTTTGTGGCTCAATCCATGCATGAGTTGCAGATGTGTAATCTACATCCAACATAAACAGCCCTGCTTCTACGCGAGCCATGTCCATGGCTAAAATTCCAACAGGGGCAATTCCATAATCTGCACCTGCTTCCATCAATGTATCCCAAATCTTTAGTGCATCTTTATTGTCCATCCAAATTTCGTAGCCAAGGTCACCTGTATAACCTGTTCGTGAAATCGTGACTTCGATTCCGTTGATTTTATTTTTCATCATGCGGAAATACTTCAACTCATCAACTGGAGTTTCAACAACTTTATTCAAAACTTTTCTGGTGTTTGGACCTTGAAAACTTAATGCCGCAATTTCATCTGTTACTTCTGTGATTTCCACTTCCATGCCAACTGCATTCATGGATAACCAACGTAAATTTGGTTCTGCCGCAGTTAAACGGAACGTAGTTTCATCTAATCGTGAAACGGTTCCGTCATCAATCATCTTGCCTTCCTCATCGCACCAGCCAGTGTATGCGACTTGTCCCACTTTCATTTTGTGAATATCTCTTGTAGTGACACGATGCAACAACGCCGCCGCATCTTTGCCTTTGATGATGTATTTGATCAACGGCGAGACATCAATCAACGCCGCTGCATTGCGGATTGCCCAGTATTCACGGTCAAGTGTATGTTCGTATGAGCCTGCGGCGAAATATCCTGCCCACTTGCGCCAGTTCTGTGGCTGACACAATGCGGATGTTCTTTCATGAAATGGAGTGGTTTTGAGATTGAACATATTCTCCTAAAAAATGACGATGGACGGTAGACCGTAAATCACCACACGGTCTACTGTCCACTGTCTACGGTCTGTTGAAATATTCTGCAGGTGCAAAGAAAACTAAAACTGTCAGTTCTTCTTCAATCGAATGAAAACGATGTTCCACATTCTTCGCCACATACACAATTGACCCTGCACTCACATCACGGTCTTCATCCGCAACTTTGATTTTCCCTTTGCCACTCACAACATAATACACTTCATCTTCTGTGTGCGGACTTTGCGGGTCAACTCCGTTGGCAGGAAGAACATAAAGTCCCATGCTCAGGTCTGGGACTTTTAAAAATTCAAGATAGGCTTTGTTACTTGATTCTCTTTGTGAAATGAGTTGGGTGAGTTCGTAAGCTTGCATAGGATTCTCCAAAATTATATATAATTTTACCCGCCTTATTCAAAATCAAAAAGAACCAGAATCAGGACCTCCGAGTTATTTAACAACTCGGAGGTCTATACTTTAAGCCGCTCATAAATTAAGAATGAGGTAGGGTTTAATCCAAACTATTGCTATGAATTTTTTCAATCTCAACATTCAAAGTGACACGCTCGCGAGTCAGTAAATCTTGCATGCGGTTGGTATCTGGCTGAGGTGAATTATCTTTATTGATTTTCTGTTGTATGCTGTTTATCAAACCCCGAAACATAAAACCAAGAATCATAAAGGGATTAAATGTGCCTCGATAGCGTTTGCCAAGAACATCATAATCTTTTTTCGCTTGAATGGGTTCTTCGTTCAACATAACTTTGCCAGTGATCGTGACATACATATACCCTTTTTCAACACAAATTGAAATACGATTATCACGTTTAAGATGTTTGTGTTTGAGGCTTTCACGTGGTGTACTGAGGAGAATTTGGTTGCCATTGAGCATATACCACATTACGGTTTGATGTGGCATTCCATCAGATGCTATGGTTGAGACAACAGCAAAATGAACTTTTGATAGAAATTTTCGTTGATTATCTGTAAGTTGCATATATTACCCTAAGAAATGTTTTTATTTTTTTGCTGCATGGCAATTTCAAAACTTTCTCTTAATAAAGCGATGGCTTTATCAACATCATCTTCTTGACGAATATAAAAACTGACCCAACCTGTATTAGGCAAAATATGATGTGCTTCAGCACGACCTTGTGCCACAATCACATCCCGAATTTTTTTGGGAAAAGGAATATCTACTAAATAATCACCATGAATATGACCAATCTCGCGTTTGCCAATCACATATTCGATACCGCCAAAGCGATGTGGTTGTATCGTCACACCGCTCCATGTTATGACTTCACTTGTGATTCTGGCTTGGGTACCTTTGATACTCATAACAAAATATTATGTCTTGAAATAAAAATGGTCAAGGACAAACGCCTAGACCTTTGGGTAGTATGAATACTGAGGGGAAGAATAAAGAAACTATGTTTCCTCATTCAACTTCAACGCCACCACTTCATTCCAAACCAAAATTGCCAACAGAAAAACATAAAATGCCGCACCTTTCAATGCAAAAGCTGGAGCGGCGAATGCTAAAGTTAACCAAGTGTAAAGAGATAAATTTTTCCATTTATCATCATTACGAAATGCAAAACCTAAGATAATCATTGCAGGGAATAATGTTAAGCCAAGCAATACAAAAGATAAATCATGTAAACGTCCATGCCAAGTGGATGGAGTATCTCGAATGGTTGGGTCTGTAGTGAATGCTAACATGGCAAGCGCAATGCCAGCCAATGCAAAAAGCGTAGTCCCCAGCCGAGATGACAGGGCAGGCTTCAAATCAAGAAAGAGGCGATAAGCAAAGAGAGACATAATCAATCCGCTGATGATAAATGTCGCGGTCATTATCCAGCCGTATTTTCCAAGTGCTAACCCGCTGGGCCAATCAAAGGTCGGGTCATTAATCGGATGCCAACCTAATGAAAGCAAAAAATCATATTTAACAAAAGTTAAAATAGTTAATACGCTTGCAAATAAAATAGGACCCAGTAAGATTATTTTTTTCATCTATTAATGATAACAGTGCTTTACCACGAAGTACACAAAGAGCACAAAGGTTTAAATCTTTTAAAATAAAATCCGTGTAAATCCGCGAAATTCGTGGCAAAAAATAAATAATAACAGCCCCGCAAGCGAGGCTGTAGTTTTCTTTCAAGGTTCAAGGCTGGAAATTTTTCTAATCGCGATTCCGCCCACCATCGCCACCGCCACGATTTCGCTCACGAGAATTGCGTTGTGGTCGTTCTTCGCGCGGGCGGGCAACGTTAACAGTGATGGCGCGGCCCATAAAATCTTTGCCATGTAACATGCTAATGGCTTTTTGGGTTTCTTCAGCAGAAGACATTTCTACAAACCCAAACCCCTTGGCTCGCCCTGTTGCTTTGTCTGTAATCAACGCAACAGAGATGACATTTCCAGCCTGACTAAAGTGCGCTTTAATTTGCTCTTCGGTCGCGGCGTACGGTAGGTTGCCTACATA
>JAEURF010000180.1:0-285 GCA_016789205.1 Anaerolineales bacterium | reverse complement strand
CTTCTCCATTTATTTGTGACGTTCCAGCCTGAACGTGATTAAAGTTTATCATGGATTATTTTTTTGTTTAAGATGAAAAACCCGCTTCTTGCTTAAGGGTTGACCTGATTCTCAACCTCCACCTGATTCTAATTGCATACTTTATAATTCGTCATGAAATGTCGTTGCGAGAAACGAAGTGACGAAGCAATCTTCTAGAATAATAAGATTGCTTCACCGCAAAGAGCAAGAACGCGGTTCGCAATGACATAGGAGAATATACATGACCTACACAAACATACTGAT
>JAEURF010000017.1:2965-12963 GCA_016789205.1 Anaerolineales bacterium | reverse complement strand
CCTTGTGCAAGTTGTGTAGTGATAAAGAGTGTCAATGCAAAATTTGCATCTTTCCATTTTTTGAGAAGCCACACGCCAGCCAATCCGATAAAGGAAGCGAGGCTTGCCATCAGCGTATAAACTTCAGGTTCTGTATCAAATACATCAGCAATATTGATAAATGCTAAAACCAGTGCACCAAAAGCGGCGATACTGAAAAATCGCGATTCGTATAATTTTGTTCCGCCAACCCAAACCACAGATAGGATGAAAAATATAACAGACCAATATATTGAGGCTACAAATGATTCGTAATTCAACATCGCTTGTAGTGATTCTTCGAGGCTGTTGGCGGTGATGGGGAGCAAGAAAGAAAACACAATGAATAAAGCAAAACTTGGTTGTGGCAATCGTTTCTTAATCGCGAGCGCGAGTCCGCCGAAGATGAAAGTGCCGATAATCAAAATAGGCAAACGTAATTCCGGAATAACAGCACCGACAAACGTAGCCGCAGAAATGACAAAGAATGCGCCTAAATATAAATAGATTCTGATTGCGGCTTCACCCGTTAAAGTTTGTAATAACGATGGGCGCGGAGCTTCTGGCTCGGCAGGTTTTAAAGGCGCAATAGGCTGAGAGACTGTTGCAGGTGTTGGCGCAGATGTCACTTTGGGTTGCGATGCGTTGAGTGGTGAAGCTGTATCAAAACGAGGCGCGGATATGATGTCAAAATCATAGCGGCTTTGAATCACTTCTGCGTTTTCTTCATTTAATAAACCATCACCGACCCATTTTTTGATTTCATTCAAAATCGTAAAACGGATTCCTCTATCTAATGTGCTGGATACTTTTTGCACAGCTTGATTTGAAGGCAAACTCAACGCTTTTAACGCCTCTTTTCTGACGATGCTATTTGAATCTTGCAGGGACAATTTTTCTAACCGCGCACGAATCGCCACACTGCTAAAATTTAATCCGCGCAAGGTTTCAATGGCTTGCATCCGCTCCGAATCAGTTAAGCTTCTTAAACCAGCCAGAATAGAATCTAAAATTTCTTGTTGCGATGGTTTGTTTTCCATAGAGACCGATTCTTTCTCTTCCGCTTCTTCAGTTAATGTGCCAACGACTTCATTCGATGAAATTTCATTTGACAAAACTTCGGTATAAATACTTGGTTGTGAGTGAATGTTTTCACGTGAGATGTTTGGATTATTTTCTAATTCTTTCTTGATATTTTCCAGCCCTGTATTGGTTTGTGTAAGCCATAAAACGAAAAGGATAGCGATGGCTAAGCATATAAAAGCGCCACTTGCGCCTAATAGAAAATCTAAACTTACACCCGCAAAGGCAATGCCTGTGCGAATACCTGCATAGATGAATGCTTTTTGACCATGCTTGCGGACAAATGCGCTGTATTTGTTATTGACATATTGAAGCAAAATGAGATGCCATAATGCAGAGAGTATGACCCCAATTCCCGAATTGATATACGATTGAAGTTCGTAATTATCCCAACATGTTTTGAAAACATCGCTACATAAACGATAACCAATATCTATATTGACAATGATAATTAAAGTCACAATCGTTGCAACGGGCGAAACTCTCAACCAGTTATATGCGGCTTTTGCAAGTTTTTCTTCCGAATTTATATTATTCATCAGACCTCAATTTTCCCCATTATGCCTTAAAAATTGAAATGTTAACTGCCAAAAAGTGTTAAGGTGAGAAAAGTACATAAGTAAACAAGTTGACACGAAAACAGGTAAACAGTGTACTTGTCTACCCGTTTCCGTATTTACCTAATTGTCACTTTCCACTTTCTACTTAATCACAACCCCGCTTCTTGCTGGTATCTTCATCTCATTGCCCGAAATCTTCGGTTCACCAAATAATACCTTGGGTTTCTTTCCTAATTCTAAATGAATCGTTTGCTCTTCATTAGAGACATTGAAAGCCGTGATAATTTTTTCGCCTTTATGTTCACGCGCAAATGCCATCAAATCACCTTCGGCATACAACCTTTGATATTCTCCGCGACGCAAGGCTTTATGTTCTTTGCGCATGGCAATACAGGCTTTGGCATATTCGAGCAATTCCGTATCCCATTTGGATTTATCCCACGGAAATGCTTTGCGACAATCGGGGTCATGTCCGCCATCTACACCGATTTCATCACCATAATAAATACACGGCGCGCCGGGCAATGTAAACATAAACAACCATGCGAGTTTGAGTGAATTTTTATCACCATTTACGCAAGAAAGAAAACGGGGCATGTCGTGACTATCTAATAAATTTAATTGCGCAAACGTAATCTCTTGCGGATACAAATTCAAGATGCGGTCAACATCGTTTGCAAAATCATGCGCATTCATATTACGGATGCGGTCTTTGAATCCGCCAGCTTGGGTAATCACATCCATATTCAAATGCGAACCTGCAAAAAAGTTAAGTGAAGCGGCGGTGAAAAGATAATTCATCACAGCATCAAATTGGTCACCTTGTAACCAGCGTTGCGCTTCATGCCAAATTTCACCGACAATATATGCATCAGGATTTACTTTTCGCACACGTCTGCGAAACTCGCGCCAAAATTCGTCATCATCAATTTCAGCAGGCACATCTAAGCGCCAGCCATCAATGCCGAATTCAATCCAATAAGTTGCTACATCAAATAAAAATTCTCGCACACCAACATTGTTTGTATTAAATTTCGGAAGCGCAGGCAAATTCCACCAGGCTTTATAACCAATCGCTGTCAAACTATCTTCATGTTTCAATAATTGATCTTCATGGTGTGTCGGATATGCGCCCCAATGTTTCTTACCTTTCAAACGCTCCTCATCAAAATGAAACCAATCTTTATATGGTGAAGCCGCGCCAGTTTCTAGCACATGATGAAATTGCCAAAATCCCCGCGAAGCATGATTAAACACGCCATCCAAAACCACGCGAATACCACGCTTATGCGCTTCCTTTAATAATTTTTTCAAAGCATCATTACCACCGAGCAGTGGATCTACATTGTAATAATCAAATGTATGATAACGATGATTCGACGCCGATGCAAAAATCGGATTGAAATAAATCGCATTGATTCCCAAAGTTTGCAAATAATCTAGCTTCTCAATCACGCCATATAAGTCACCGCCTTTGAAGCCATAATTCGTCGGCGCAGAATCCCAATCTTCAAACGGCAAACTTCTGGCAGGGTTCTTATCGCTCTTTGCAAAACGGTCTGGAAAAATCTGATAAAAAATCGCGTCTTTCACCCAGTTTGGTGTTGTCATAATTTCCTCATTGATTTAGATTTAATTTCAAAACATACATTGCGTATGGATGCAAATTTTCAAACGGTTTATAGATGAAGGCTTCGCCGCTTCTTTCTAACGGGTCGGCTTGATTCTCGCCATACACAGTTTCTACACTGTAACTTGATTCTGCTAGACTTGCTGAACTTAAGTCAAGCGCATAATCTGAAACGATTTCATCTTTCAAGTTTGCTATAACCAAAAAGACTCCGTTCACATCTCTGCGCAAGACCGCATATATACCAGAATTATCTGCATCTAGCAAAACCATGTCACCAGTTTGTAATGTTGTGATTGCTTTGCGGAGCTGAATCAAAGTCTTGTAATGCTCTAATAGGGAAGTAGAATCTCCAATTTGTTTCTCTACATTAATTTGCGTGTAGTCAAATTGAGGTTTGTTTGGGTTTGTGTATGGATTACGCCATGGCTGAACAGTTGAGAAACCTGCAAATTCATCATCATTCCATTGCATAGGCAAACGGATATCTTCATCAGGTTTAACACCTTGCATCCCAATTTCTTCGCCATAATAAATGTAGGGTGTACCGGGCGAAGTCAACATTAAGAAAGATGCCATTTTTGCTTTATCTACATTTCCATTAAACACAGACATGACACGATTTTGGTCGTGATTAGTTAGGAAAGTAGCAAAATTGAAATCGGGCATATCTTGTTGTGCAAACTTAATCGCGCTGACGATGCCGGAATTTGCGCCACCGTTTGTGCTGTTTACAAATCCGCTTGACATTTCAAAATTGAAGATGTGGTCAAGTTCATCACCTGTGTATAACTTGACGACTGATGAACCTGCACCAAATACTTCTCCAATCGTATAGGCTTGCGGGTTTTGTGTTTTGTAGGCTGTATAAAATTCTTTCAACCATTCATGTGTAGCGGGTGTATTTTCTACTTTGCCATCTGCTTCAATTAAATGCTTGACCGCGTCAATCCGAAAACCATCTATGCCAATTTCATTTAACCAAAAGTTTGTGATGTTTAGGATTGCTTTGGTCACATCAGGATTATTGTAATTTAAGTCTGGCATACCTCCCCAAAAGTAGCCATAATAGAATCCATTTTGTCCTTGATGCCAATTGCCTACGCCCGCTTCATTTGCCCATACATAAAAATCTCGATAGGGTGAATTTGGATTGGCGTTTGCATCCTTAAACCATGGATGCTCTGTAGAAGTATGATTGATGACTAAATCTATGATGATGCGAATATCTCTTTTGTGCGCTTCATCTAAAAGGTTTTTGAAATCATCCATTGTGCCGTATTCAGTATTAACAGCATAATAGTTGATAACGTCATATCCGTGATAGGAAGGGGATGGATGAATCGGCATAAGCCAAATGGCTGTGATACCTAGTGATTGTAAATAATCCAGTTTTTGGGTGATGCCATTAAAGTCGCCGATGCCGTCTGCATTTGTGTCATAAAATGAGCGGACGAAGATTTCGTAGAAGATAGCAGTACGCCACCATTCTGCGGATTCATTTTCAGGTGTAGGCTCTGTTGAGGGAAGAGGAGCAGGCGTCCCTGAGGGTGAGGCGCAAGATATCAGAATGAGAATGAATAGTAAAGTTAGAAGTCGCTTGTGCATAAAAAGGTTGGGGTAAAAAATTTCCTCTTCCTTCTGATGAAAGAAGAGGAAATAAAGTGCGGATTTGAAAATTTATCCTTTAACACTACCTGTGGTGAGACCGCCGACGATTTGTCTTTGCAGGGCTATGTAAACGACGGCGACAGGGAGCGCAACGATAACTGCCATTGCGGCAAAGCGATTCCATGGGACGCTGTTGGCGTATTGACCGGTCATGTTGTAGAGTGTCATTGCGAGTGTGTAATCTTCAGGTTGTGATAGGAAGAGCCACGTTAGTACAAACTCTTGCCAGTGACCGATGAAGCCGAGAAAGAATGTAACGGCAAGTTGTGGCATTGCAAGGGGTATGACGATTTGCCAAAAAGTTTGGTTGACATTTGCGCCATCTATGGCGGCGGCTTCTTCAAGTTCTTTTGGAATGGTATCGAGATAGCCTTTGAGATTCCAAACTGCAAATGGTAAGGCGGTAGCTGTCATTGCGATGCCGACGCCCCAAAGGGAATCTCGCAGGTTGAATTGCAGTTTACCTTTTCCATCTTCACATGTGGCAATCGGTTGAATGACGATGGATTTATCGGCGCATTGCTTGACTTGTACTTGATTCAGTAAAAGGTAAAGCGGGGTGCTTAATCCGACAGCCGGCATGAGCAAAGGAATAAAGACAAGCACCATGAGTATTTCACGTAATTTGAATTTGAAACGTGAGAAGGCATAGGCGGCACTGACTGCGACCATTAATGCGACAACGCCAACACCCATAGAAAGAACAAAACTATTTTTTAGCAGTTGATTGAATGTGACTGGGTTACCAGTGGGTTTATCTAATACTTGTTGATAGGCGACAAATGAAATTTCTTTGGGAATCAATTCCAATTGCGATGGGCGTGTGGTTTTGGAGCTAAACGATAGCGTGACGATGTACATGATGGGGAACATCACCGATGCAAGAATGGCAAGACAAATCACTTGTAAAAGGATTTGCCGCCATAATGGCAGGCTCCGTCCGCTGGTTTGCCCAGAGGTGTTCATATTTAAGAAGCGAATGATAGGATTTTTATTTTTTTCTGAGGTCATGGTAGCCATGTTATCCTGCCTCTTGATAATTTTGTGTGGCGCGAGTGATGCGATTGGTGATGAGGAAGACTATCAATGCGACGATAAAGATGATGACTGCAAATGCCGCGGCAACGCCATACCAACGTAAGTTGCGCACAAGATTGTAAGCAAACGTCACCAACAATTCTGTTGAGCGGGCGGGTCCGCCGCCGGTCATGAAGAAGACGAAGTTAAATAAGTTAAATGAAAGCGTGAAGCCATAGACAGCGGCGGGTATCATGGCGGGTCTGAGTAGAGGCACAGTGATATTCCAGAATTGTTGGTTGCCTGTTGCCCCGTCAATGGAGGCGGCTTCGTATAAGTCTTTAGGAATACTTTGTAATGCTCCTGTTGCCACTACAGACATGAAGGGCCAACCCAGCCAGAAGTTTGCAATCATCATGGCGTAGTAAGCAAGCGTAAGAGGGGCACCGGGCAAAAATCCCGGAATAGGCGGTTTTACATCTTCAAACCAGCGGATGTAAACAGGGTCTGGGTTTCCGAAGAAGCCTCCAATCATTGCTAGTAATTGATTCATGGCGCCATAGCGTTCGTCGAAGATGTTTGTCCATACAGTAGCGACAACTAAAGGAGGGACAACGACTGGAAGAATATAAGCGGCGCGATAAATTCGCTTGAGCCATAAGCCTTCTGTGTTTAGTAATGTAGCGATTAAAACACCAGCAGGTACATGTAAAAATACATTGCTTAATGCCCACCAAAAGTTAAATTCAAGGACGCGGAAAAAATTGAAATTTTCGACTGGCAAGGCGGCTGTGAAAATATCAATGTAGTTTTTGAATCCGATGAATTCCAGTTCAGGTGACTTTAATCCAAGTAAAAGGTGTTTGGATTCAAAGTTTGTGAATGAAATAATCACTTGATAAATGAGCGGATAGAACGTAATCACCCCCATGATTAAGAACGCGGGTAAGAGATATAAGTAAGGGAGATTACTTTGTCTTTTTTTTCGCGCTTTTTGTGTGGACTTTGCAACTGCCATTTGAACTTCTCCTCACAAAAGAAAATTGTTCATATTATGGAAGGGAGAGCGGACAAGTTCCCTTGTCCGCTCCCTTGTATTGCTAGTTCTAAAAATTGTAACTTACTTGGTTGCGCCTTCGAAGGCGGTCTTGACCCAGTCTGCGGCAGGTGTGCCAGCATCAAAGACTTGGTCGGTTCCGCAGAAGTTGCCCCAGTAATTGCCCATAGATTCAACTTGTGGGCGGAAGTATGCTGTAGCGAATGCATCGAGCAAACCTTGAATAAGCGGGTCGGTTACGTCAACAGTGGTGTTGGCAGGAACGTGACCAGCGGAGTCCATCATCAATTGTGAAGCGGCGGCGTTGGTTAAGTACATTGCCACTTCAATCGCGGCTTCAGTGTTTTCGCTGTTCGGGTTGAAGTACCAACCGTCTACACCGAGAAGTGGGTTAGATGGACCACCAGGTCCGGCAGGGATTGGAGCAACAGCAAGGTTGTCACCAAGTGCATTGCGATAGTCACCCATTGCCCAGTTACCGTTGGTGATAGCAACAACGCTACCTTCGGTGAATGGAGCGAGACCATCGCTGTCATTGCGGGAGGCCAGCCGTTTGCGACAGAGATTTGATACAAATCATTCAAATAGGAAATTGCACTGGCAACATTGGCTTGGTTCGCATCATCAGTAACAAAGTTAAATTGGTCGTCAAAGATTTGACCACCGAAGGAGCCGAAGAAGCCCCAGTGATGGTAACAACCAAAGCTAATTGCAACCGGTGTGCCGCCTTCCATCAATGCTTTGAGGTCATCAGTGGTGGCAGGCGGTTCTGGGAGCAATGACTTGTTGTACCAGAAAGCAACAGCCTTGAGTGATTCAGGAATACCGTACATCTTGCCATCGTACATCATGCCACCTTGTGACAATTCACTGTAATCGCCAAGTTTTCCAGCGACTAAGTCGGTAATGTCAGCAATGGTTCCGGCGCGAGCCTGACCACCAAGGTTGTCATTTGGGGCGATGAACATATCGGGTCCACCACCAGCGGCGACATCGGTATCATACTTGGTGAAGATGTCATTGAAAGGCACTTGAAGTACATTGATTTTGTATTGTGGCAAATCAACAGCGGCTTGTTCAAGCAATTGTGCCATCGCAGTTTCTTCAGCAGAGCCAGTGCCATAGGCATGCCAGAAGGTTACTTCAATCACTTCAGGCGCTTCAGTGGCGGCAGGTGCTTCAGTTGAGGCAGGGGCTTCGGTTGCGGCTGGAGCTTCAGTCGCAGGGGCACCACCACCGCAAGCGGCAAGTGCTAGGGAGGCAATCACTAGCAGGCTAAATAAAGCAAGCAAATTCTTTTTCATTCTCTTTTTTCTCCTTGAAATTAATTGAAACAGGTATATCAGTATTTTGTCATATAGTTTTGCTTGCGAGCCCGGCACCACCTCCTTTAATCAGAGTCAGCGAACTGCCTCTTCTGTGCTTGCGTCAAAGATGTGGAATTTATCCATATCAAAGATGACTTGCATATCATCGCCGATTCGTTTTTTCGAGCGTGGGTCTACACGGGCGATGAATGTATTTTTTCCGCTTACCAGATACAAGAGTGTTTCGTTACCCATTAACTCAGTTACATCTACTTTGACTGGAACTTTTTCACCGATAATATTCGGTGGAGCAAATTCCGGGTCGTGGATATTTTCTGGGCGAATACCAAAGATGACCTCTTTTCCATTCATATTTTTATATGGACCTGAAAGCGCATCCGGTATGTTGACTTTGAAACTTTCAGCATCTACGGTCACTTTTCCACCGTTGACGCTGAGTTTGGCAGGGAAGAAGTTCATAGCGGGGGAGCCAATGAACCCAGCAACAAACAAATTATTGGGCTTGTCGTATAAGGCTTGTGGAGTGTCTAATTGTTGTAACAAGCCTTTATTAATGACAGCGATGCGAGATGCCATCGTCATGGCTTCGGTTTGGTCGTGAGTCACATAAATGAATGTAGTTTGCAAACGCTGATGTAACTTACTAATTTCAGAACGCATTTGCACGCGCAACTTTGCATCCAAGTTTGAAAGCGGCTCATCAAACAAAAAGACTTTTGGTTCGCGCACAATGGCACGCCCCACAGCCACACGTTGACGTTGACCACCCGATAATTGACGTGGCTTGCGGTCAAGCAAATGGGTGATGTCCAAAATTTCAGCGGCATCGTTCACGCGCTTTTTGATTTCGTCTTTCGGCGTTTTGCGTAGTTTCAAACCAAACGCCATGTTGTCGTACACCGAAAGATGCGGATATAAAGCATAAGACTGGAAGACCATGGCAATATCGCGGTCTTTCGGTGCGACATCATTTACCACACGATCATCGATTTTTATTTCACCATCGCTGATCTCTTCCAGTCCAGCCAACAGGCGAAGGGCAGTTGTTTTGCCACAACCTGATGGACCAACCAACACAAGGAATTCCTTGTCCTCAACATGAATGTTGAGATTTTTGATGATTTCAACATCACCAAACTTTTTGAACACGTTCTGATACGTAACACTTGCCATGGGAAACCTCCAGTCGTACGAATATAGTGACTTGATTATAAACCCAAGCCTAAAAATCCCCAAAGATTTGGAGGAACGAGTTTGTTGCTTGCGTAAACTAAAAACCCCTAAAAAGAGACAGTTTTTCCAATTTCAGCCGATTTAAGCAGTGCCAGAATTGTAGCAACATTGCCGCGGCTATCTGCCAGCGAGATGCGCGGCGGTTTGTGATTTTGAACTGCATCACACATATCTTCTACTTCACCCAAATATAATTCTTGCCCCTTTACTTTTATTTTTTCTTCTTTATCACCACTTCTGAGAATCATTTCGTTTTTGATACTCGGCTTAAACGGAAATGGAATATTCAATACGCCATCTGTGCCTACAATTTCCATATAAGTTCTCGCTGGAATTTTGAACCCGCTGTCAAATTGAGCAAGGACTCCATTTCCAAAACGCATTTGACCTGTAAACAAAAC
>JAEURF010000017.1:0-2902 GCA_016789205.1 Anaerolineales bacterium | reverse complement strand
CATTCTCGTAAATGAAATCGGATAACAGCCCACATCCCAAATACTGCCGCCGCCCATTTCTTTGAAGTTGCGGTAATCATGTTCTCGGTTTAGAAAAAACGAAAATGCTCCTTTAATAAGTTGCAGTTTTCCCAATACGCCACTATCTACAATTTCTTTCGCTTTTAATGTTTGTGCATGATGACGATACATAAACGCTTCAGCCAAAACGTTGCCAGTTTCTTGTGAAGCAGAAATCATCGCATCTACTTCATCAAGTGTTAATGCTAAAGGTTTTTCACATAAAACATGTTTGCCAGCCTGTAAGGCTTTGATGGTCCATTCAGCGTGAAGGTGGTTGGGTAACGAATTGTAGATGATGTCAATGTCGGGGTCGTTTAGTAAATCTTCGTAACTGCCATGTGCGCGTGGAATTTTGTATTCGTGGGCGTATGCTTGGGCTGAGTCTATGTTGCGGGAAGCCACCGCAAGCAGATTTGTCCGTTTTGAAGCGCGTAAGGGTTTTATCAAAGCGCGATTGATGCGAGCTGTTGAAAGCAATCCCCAGTTAAGTATTTTTTCCATTTTGTATTCCTTCATCTAGAATTGAGATTATAAAAGACACGGATTGATTTCCGTGTCTTTTATTTATGTATATTAGGAATAAAAATTAGTTCTTGCCACGTGTTGTCACGTCGAAGATAACTGCCGCGGCAAGTACGGCACCACGCACAATGTATTGATAAGAAATTCCGATGCCCATTAAGTTCATCCCACTTGTGAGGGATGTCATCACCAATGCGCCGATGATAGAACCAACAACTTTTCCAACACCGCCTGCGGCTGAAACGCCTCCCACATATGCCGCGGCAATTGCATCTAATTCAAATAGTGTACCTGCTGTGGTAGTTGCGGATTGTAAGCGTGATGTGAATAGAATTCCAGAAAGAGCGGCTAACATTCCCATAGAACCAAAGACGACATAGACTAATTTTTTAACGCTGATGCCACTCAATTCAGCCGCGTCTGGGTTGCCACCGATAGCGTAGATGTGTCTTCCTAGCACGGTTTGTGACATTACAAAATTATAGATTAAGGTTACAACCAGCACGATGACGGCTGTCCAAGAAAGGCCTTGGTAACCAGCGAGTATCCATGTAATTCCGCCAATGATTGCGGCTAGAAAAATAAGTTTTAGAGCAAATATTTGAGAAGGTAGGACTTCAAAATTGTAGCTTTGTTTTTTTCTGCGGTCATTAAATTCATTGATGATGAGGAGAATAACAGCCACGACTCCAAGAATCAAAGTTAACTTATGAACGCCGGGTAATATTCCAATATCTGGAATATCAGGAATGAATCCATTTCCGATTGCATTAAATGCACTATTTGCAACAATGATTGTGCCAGTGCTTTCGGTTACCACCAGAATTGCTCCGCGATAAATTAGCCAACCTGCAAGCGAGGCAACAAACGATGGGATTTTCATCTGGGCAACAAGAAAGCCTGTTAACAAACCTGCAATAATCCCAAGAAATAAAGTTAATGGAATGACAGCGTAAATCGGTAAATTTAATCCATTGGGAATGACTCTAGGGTCTGCCATTGCAATCGCGGCAATTGCACCTAAGAAGCCTGCTAGGAATCCAACCGACAAATCAATTTGGCGGATGATGATAATTAAAGTCATACCTACTGCAAGCACTGCAATATAGCCCGTTTGATTAATCAAATTGACAATATTTCTTGAAGAAATAAATGTGCCGTCTGTAGTGATTGTAAAAATTGCCATAATGATAAACAAAGCAATATACATGCCATACTCGCGGATGTTTTGCTGTAAAACTTTCCTTGCATCTTCAAAAAAGGTCATTTCCGGTCTCCTTAGTTTGTTGCTAAGTGCATTACTTTTTCTTGCGTTGCTTCTTCTGAGCTGAGTTCACCGGCAATCTTGCCTGAAGCGACAATATAAACTCTATCACTCATCCCTAAAACTTCTGGCAGTTCCGAAGAAATCATAATGATGCTCATGCCTTGCTTTACTAAGTCTTTCATAATTGTATAAATTTCATATTTTGCGCCGACGTCAATTCCACGAGTAGGCTCATCAAGAATCAAAATATCAGGGCTTACGAATAACCATTTTCCAAGGCAAACCTTCTGTTGATTGCCACCACTGAGGTTAGAAACTTTTTGTTCAACACTGGGAGTCTTGATATTCAGGTTGGTTTTATACTCATTTGCAACTTGAATTTCTGCATTGTTATTCACTACCCCTCGTTGAGCGATTTTATGTAAGTTCGCCAGTGTAATATTCTGTTTTACATCTTGGATAAGGATTAAGCCATCGCCTTTTCTATCTTCTGTTACATAGGCGATGCCGGTCTTTATCGCATCTTGCGGATGGTGAAACTGTTTCTTGTTTCCGTTTACATATAATTCTCCACTGAGGCGATACCCATCTGGGTTTCCAAAAATACTTAATGCTAATTCTGTGCGTCCGGAACCAATCAAACCGGCAAAACCGATAATCTCACCCTTTTTCAAATTAAAGTTAACATCCCTGAGAATCGCTCTGCCGAGAGTAGGATGATGCGCGTTCCAGTTTTTTACTTCTAGTACAATTTCGGGAGAGGGTTTATGTTCTCGTTTTGGATAGATATTATTAATCTCACGTCCGACCATGTGTTTAATTAATTTGTTTTCAGTAACTTCATCTTTATTTAATGTGGCAATGGTTTCCCCATCTCGTAAGACTGTAATCGTATCCGCAATTTCGATGACTTCCTTTAACTTATGAGAAATCATAATACAAGTTACGCCTTGACTTTTGAGGTCGCGTAACAATGCCAATAAATTTTCGCTGTCAGTTTCATTTAATGAGGAAGTTGGTTCATCTAAAATTAATAACTTAACATCTTTG
>JAEURF010000179.1 GCA_016789205.1 Anaerolineales bacterium | reverse complement strand
TTGGCTTACCAGCAACAATGCATGTCGTTTCGCAATCACAAGGGCGGATTGCATTGGTCAGTGAAGAAGGCAAAGGCACAACCGTTGCGATGTTCATGCCGAAAGGCTTTGCAGTAGATGGAAGTGTTGAATCTGAGTCCGTCAAAAATATTTTGTTGATTGATGATAATGATGATTGGGCAGAACTTTTGGCGCATTTGTTGAAGAATACAAAAATCAAATTAAATCAAATCACTGATGTGAAAAAGATTCCATCTGCCGATATTATTTTTGTAGATGAAAACATCGCTTCTGTTTCATTGAAAGATGTTTTCTCTGCACTTGCAAAAGCAGATATGTTATCGAAGACAGTTGTTTTAACTTCGGCGATTAATCCCGAACGTGTCACGCAATATCTGCGTGATGGTGTGAAGGATGTCACTGTCAAGCCGTATTCGGCGAATGAAGTAAGTGAGTTATTAAAGTAATGCGACCTCGTTGGCGAAAAGTTTTTCATGATTTGTGGGATAACAAAGCCCGTACTTTGTTGGTTGTATTTTCTATTGCAGTGGGTGTATTTTCTATTGGTGTGATTTCAGGCGCGTATGTCATCATTTCAAATGACATGAGTGTTTCGTATGCCGCCAATAACCCTGCCAATGTTGAATTGCGTTTAGAAAATTTTGATGATGATATTCGCTCATCGATTCAAAATGCAAACGGCGTGAAAGAAGTGGAAGTCCGGCGTGTGGTCAACTTTCGTGTGCGACCGGAAAATATTGAACAATGGACAACGATTGACCTCGTGGCGTTTGAAAGTTTCAGCGAGAATCAAGTCAACTTGTTAGTACCAGTTTCAGGTGAGTTTGAAGCGGGCAAAAATGAAATTTTGTTAGAGGAAGAAGTCCTCGAATCTATGGATATTTCTATCGGTGACACGCTTTTAGTGGCATTGTCCGATGGTTCCACAAAACCTTTAACAGTCGTTGGCTTTGTCAAAGATGCTTCCACAGGTGCAGGTGACTTTTTAGCATCGCCACTTGGTTTTACAGTGATGGATACGATGCAAACCTTGCGTCAACCTGAATTGTTTAATCGAGCATACATCACCGTTACAGGCGATTCAAATGATAACGCGCACATTCGTGAGATTGGCGCGTCATTAAAAGAAAAACTTGAAAAAAGCAATATATCTGTTTTTCGCACACGCTTTTCTGAAACCAATAAACATCCGCTTGCCGATACATTAAATGCAGTGCTTGGCATTTTGATGGCATTGGGTATTTTGATTGTGTTGTTATCTAGTTCATTAATTGCCAATACATTAAGTGCTTTGTTGAATCAACATTATCGTCACATTGGTGTAATGAAATTAATCGGTGGCAAAAGCAATCAAGTGCTTACCATGTATCTCGCTTTAATTATCGCCTTTGCAATTTTGGCATTGCTGATTGCAATTCCACTTGGCGGGCAAGGCGCGTATGGTTTGGCATCATTCATTGCTGGTGAATTAAATTTTAGTTTGCTTGGTTATCGCATTGTGCCTGTCGCTATCATTGTGCAAATTTTAGTGGGCTTGTTTGTGCCGTTGATTGCTGGTCTTGCTCCCGTATTAAGTGGTTCAAAGATTACGGTCTTACGTGCATTGAGTAATGATTTGGCTGGAGATGAAAGCAAACCTCAAGCAGATGGACAAACCCGCGTCTCTTGGCTAGACTGGGCACTTGTTCGCTTAACCCGCATCTTGGCATCTCGGGGAATCCAAGTGCCACGTCCGTTTATCATTTCGCTGAGAAATACATTTCGTCGTCGCAGACGTTTGGTATTAACTTTATTTACATTGACTATGGGTGGCGCGATTTTTATTGCTGTATTTAATGTACGTGTCAGTTTAAATTCATACATTGATGAACTCGGCAGTTACTTCCGCGCCGATGTGACTTTAGATTTTGATGAAGCCTATCGTGTTAGTGAAGTGAAGCAATACGTCATGCAAGTAGATGGCGTACAACATGTCGAAGCATGGCAATTTATCGCGGCTGAATTGCTCTACCCTGATGATTCAATCGCCGATAATATCAATTTGCTTGCTCCACCAATTGATACAGAATTGGTCAAACCGATTTTTGCTTCTGGGCGTTGGTTTCAAACTGATGAAGACATTACTCGTAAACTTGTTGTCAGCGAAGCCATTTTCACTTATTATCCAAATTTACAAGTGGGCGATGAATTGAAGTTAAAGGTCAATGGCAATGATGAAACTTGGCAAGTCATTGGTATTTTCAAGTTTGTAGGGCGTGAAGGCATTCTGGCATATACGCCACTTGAATATGCCGAACAAGCCCTCAACTTAGCGAATCGCTCTTTTTCATTCCGTGTGACCACGAATCAGCATGACCGCGAATCACAAGATAGAGTTGCCGAAGAGTTAGATGTATTCTTCCGTGCCAATGGATTCAAACTGCGTGAAGCCGAATCAGGTTTATCTTCATTGGATGTTGTCACCGAAAGTATGGATACATTGGTAGTCTTTCTTTTAATCATGGCAATCTTAACTGCTATTGTAGGGGCAATGGGATTAACAGGCACAATGGGCATGAATGTTTTAGAACGCACGCGCGAAATTGGAATCATGCGTGCCATTGGCGCGGATGATAGTGCGATTATGCGTACCGTCATTGGTGAAGGCTTTGTGATTGGTATGATTTCGTTCATCATGGCGATATTTTTATCTATTCCAATCTCGTATGGGCTTTCTTATATTTTAGCGATAACGGTATTTGAGTCACCGATCACAGTTGTCTTCACCTATCTTGGTTACGCCATCTGGCTTGGATTAATCATCATACTTTCAATTATTGGTTCCGTAGTCCCAGCCCGCAATGCCGCCAGTTTAACCATCCGTGAAGTCTTGGCGTATGAGTAAGTTATGTCATTGCGAGCCGCGCTCTTGATATTTGCGGCGAAGCAATCTCAACGTAATTTGTAAATAGTAATTCGTAATTTGTAAAATCTAAAGCTATTGGCTAACTGCTAATCGCTAAAAGCTAAAAGAAAAGGTTTGCTATGAAAAAAAATATTTTGAAAATCAGTTCGTTTATTGTCCTTGCATCATTAATTTTAATGGCTTGTGGAGCACAGCCTGCTGAGAATACAGAATCGGTTCCAGAAGTTGTTTCTTCTAATGAAGTGATTGCTGAAGGTAGGCTTGAACCCTTACAAGGAACAAACTTAACTTTCCAAGCACGCGGCATTGTGGAAGAAGTCTTTGTCCAAGCCGGAGATAGTGTAAGTGAAGGAGATGTCTTAGTCCGCCTCGCAAATGCAGGCGCGGCAGAGGCGCAGGTCGTCATCGCACAAAATGCTTATGATTCACTTCTCCGTAACGAAAGCGGTGACCGTGCTAAATTATGGCAAGCTTATATGACTGCACAAATTGCGCGCGCCAATGCTGAAAAAAAATGGGAAGATTTGAACGTTGATTCGATTGAAGACCGCATTGAAGATATCGAAGCCGATATTGAAGACTTGCAAGAAGATTTGCAAGATGCCCAAGAAGAATTTGATAAATATTCCAATTTAGATGAAGATAATTCACGCCGTCAAACCGCCGAAGATGATTTAGAAACTGCGCAAGAAAATTTGAATGATAAGATTCGTGAATTGGAATCTGAAATTCGTGAACGTGATGAAATCAAAGCGATTTATGATTCTGCACTCGCCGCCGAAGCTGAAGCAAAATATCAATACGAAATTAGTGTGGATGGACCGAATGCTGACCAACTCGCATTAGCAAAAGCAAACTTAGATGCGGCACAAGATGCTTTATCAAATTATGTTTTAGTCGCACCATTTGATGGTGTGATTGCCGATGTCAACGTAAAAGTTGGTGAGCAAGTTGGCACTGAAACTCGTGTTGTGAGCATTGCCAACTTTGATTCATGGATTGTCGAAACAACTGATGTGACTGAATTGGAAGTTGTGAAATTAAGTGTGGGTCAACAAGTGACTTTGAATCCTGATGCTTTGCCAGATTTGCAACTCACAGGTGAAGTGATTGAAATCAGCAATGCTTTTACACAACAAGGCGG
>JAEURF010000178.1 GCA_016789205.1 Anaerolineales bacterium | reverse complement strand
AAATGCGCCAAGCCGCACTTCGTTCTGTTCTTTCAGTAAAAGCGGCAGAGTCTTCTATTATTGTTGTAGATGATTTCGATATTAAAGAAGCAAAGACTCGCTTGATGGTAGAGGCTTTGACAAATTTAGTTGGCACATCGACTTCATTGGTGTTGATGCCAGTCAAAGACCAAAACTACGACTCAGTAATGCGCAGTGCGAATAATATTGAAAACACGAAAGTGTTACTTGCAAGTTATTTGAATATCCGTGATGTGCTAAATTTTGACAAGGTTGTCTTGCCAGTCAAGACAATTGATGCGCTTGTTGCGCAATTTGGATAGGAGCGAGACATGACGAATTTATATAATGTCATCGTGCGCCCTTTGGTAACAGAAAAATCTAGCTACCAATCTGGCAAATTAGGTCAGTATGTTTTTGTCGTTTCAAATGAGGCGACACGCACACTGGTAAAAGATGCAGTTGAAACTTTGTTTGATGTCACTGTGGCGCGCGTAAATATTCTAAATGTGCCTGCAAAACGTGGACGTCGCACTCGCGCCCGTCGTATGCTGGTACGAAAGTCTGCCTTCAAGAAGGCGATTATCACCTTAGCCGAGGGAAGCAAACCTCTCGAGATTTTTGAAGGGGTGCAATAATGGCAGTTAAAAAATATAAACCGATTACCCCCGGTATGCGCGATATGACCGGCCATACCTTTGAAGAAATTACAAAGGGTGTTACGCCAGAACGTTCTTTGCTTGTTATCAAAAAGAGAAGCGGCGGAAGAAATGCTCAAGGTCGAGTAACAGTTCGACATCGCGGAGGAGGCGCACGTCGCTTCATCCGGATTGTAGATTTCAAACGCGATAAATTTGGAATTCCGGCAAAAGTTGCCGCAATTGAATATGACCCGAATCGCACAGCACGCCTCGCCTTACTTAATTATGCAGATGGCGAAAAGCGATACATCGTTTCACCACTTGACTTGAAAGTTGGTGATACTGTGATGTCTGGTCCAAACGCCGAGATTCGCTCAGGCAATGCGTTGCCAATTAGCAATATTCCTGTCGGTACGATGATTCATAACCTTGAGATTAAACCCGGTAAGGGTGGTCAGATGGTTCGTACAGCGGGTGGCGCGGCGCAATTGCTCGCAAAAGAAGGTGATTTTGCTCAAATTCGTATGCCTTCTGGTGAAGTTCGCCTGATTCATCAAGTTTGTTATGCAACCATTGGTCAGGTTGGTAATCTTGACCATGGCAATGTGAAACTTGGTAAGGCTGGACGTAAACGACATTTGGGAATTCGCCCAACTGTTCGTGGAACTGCAATGAGTCCACGTGACCATCCTCATGGTGGTGGTGAAGGACGTCAGCCAATCGGTCTTCCAGGTCCGAAGAGCCCTTGGGGTAAACCCACGCTCGGCAAAAAGACCCGTCGTAATAAGAAGACAAACCAGTTTATTGTACGCCGTCGTAGTAAGACGAGCCGTTAGTTGATGAGGTAAGCAGATATGTCACGTTCATTGAAAAAAGGTCCATTCATTGAGCCGAAATTGCTTAAACGCATTGAGGCAATGAATCAGAAAAAAGAAAAGAAAGTGGTTCGCACATGGAGTCGCGCTTCTGTCATCTTCCCACAGATGGTAGGTCATACCATTGCTGTTCATGATGGGCGCCGCCATGTGCCAATTTACATCACAGAAAATATGGTCGGTCACCGATTAGGTGAATTTGCCCCGACTCGAACTTTCCGCGGTCACCAGACCAGCGAAAAAGCCGCGGCGGCATAGGAGAATCGAGCGATGCAAGATATTCAAGCAAAAATTCGCCACCTCCCACAATCAGCACAGAAAGTTCGTGCAGTGATTGATTTGGTGAGAGGCAAAAATGCAAACGATGCGTTGGAAATCCTTCAATTCGTAAATAAACGCGCCGCTTCTCCAGTACAAAAACTGGTGGCTTCTGCTGTGGCAAATGCCGAAGAAAACTTTGGCGTTAGCCGTGATGATTTATACGTTGCAAAAATTACTGCTGATGAAGCGCCGACCCGCAAATGGAGACGCTTTGGTGCACGCGGTCGCTTCAAGCCGATATTACGCCGCACTTCACACGTCACAGTTATTTTGCGCGAACGCGGAGCATAAGGAGATATTATGGGTCGTAAAGTACATCCTATTGGTTTTCGTCTTGGAGTAAATCAGCCGTGGGGCGGGCGTTGGTTTGCTGAAGGCAGTACCTATCGTACACAGTTGCACCAAGATTTTGCCATTCGTAATTTGTTAATTGGCAAACTTTCAAAAGGCGGCACCGCCGCAAATGAAAAAGTCCTCCAATTGCGTAAAGACTTGCCCGAAGCTGTGCAAAATGGAAAAGCTGGTATTTCACGCATTGACGTAGAACGCACACCCGGAAAAATCCGCATTGCAGTTCACACTGCGAAACCCGGCATTTTGATTGGGCGCAAAGGTGAAGGCGTCAAGAAAATCCGTGCTTCTCTTGAAAGTTTGGTCGGTAAAAAGATTGAGTTAGATATTAAAGAAATCTCTTCACCGGATACTGATGCGCGTTTGGTCGCAAAAAATATTGCAGACCAGTTAGAACGCCGCATTGCTTATCGCCGTGCAATGAAACGCGCTATTCAACAAGCCATGAAACAAGGCGCTGAAGGTATCAAGATTATGGTTGGTGGACGTTTAGGTGGCGCAGAAATGTCACGAGACGTTTGGTTGCGCGAGGGACGCGTTCCGCTTCAAACCCTACGGGCAAACTTAGATTTTGCAACCGAAGAAGCGCTCACCACTTATGGTCAGCTTGGCGTCAAAGTTTGGATTTATAAAGGCGAAGCAACGCCCGAAGTTGAAGAAAAAACCGAAGCGACAGAAGGCGTGTACGTCAGCGAGTAATCGCGATGTCACTTTGAGATAATGAGGTATTTGATATGTTGATGCCGAAAAGAGTTAAGTGGCGCAAGCAAATGCGCGGACGCATGAGAGGGAAGGCTCTGCGAGGCGCAGAAGTTGCTTTTGGTGACTTCGGTTTGCAAGCGTTAGAACCGGGCTGGATTACTGCCCGACAAATTGAAGCGGCGCGTCGTGCCATTGTGCGCGAAATGAAACGTCGTGGCAAAATCTGGATTCGTATTTTCCCTGCGAAGCCTTTTACCCACAAACCACCAGAAACCCGCATGGGTTCCGGTAAAGGTAACGTGGAATATTATGTCGCTGTGGTAAGACCCGGACGTATTATGTTTGAAGTAGCAGGCTTATCTTCTGATATTGCGATTGCTGCATTAAAAAGCGCTCAATATAAATTCTCCATCAAGACCAAAGTTGTCGGTCGTTTTGCGGAAGGAGAATAAAAGATGAAAGCAACAAAAGCTGAAGATATTCGAAAATTGGCGCCAGAAGAAATCCGTACAAAAATTGCGGATGCGCGTGACGAAGTAATGAAGTTGCGCTTCCAGCAGGTGACGGGTCAATTAACTGACCCAAATCGCCTAACTATTCTTCGCCGCGATATTGCCCGCATGGAAACAATTCTGCGCGAAATTGAACGCGCCGCTGTGGAAGGTGCAAAATGAACAATCGTCGTCGAATCACTGGTGTTGTCACTAGTAATAAAATGACAAAGACGGTGGTGGTAGAAATTACCCGTAAATATCGCCATCCGTTATATAAGAAGGTGGTCTTCTCAAGTATGCGTGTCAAAGCACATGATGAGATTGGATGCCAAATCGGAGATGAAGTCCAAATTGTAGAGACCAAGCCGATGTCACGTGATAAGCGTTGGGCAGTTGAAACTGTCCTCAAGCGTGAGACGCGTACCGCTGATCAAGGTGTAGGAGAATAGCCATGATTCAGCATGAGTCAAGATTAAAAGTTGCCGATAATACCGGTGCGCGTGAACTGCTTGTCATCCATGTGTTGGGCGGTTCGAAGCGTAGGTATGGTGCCATTGGTGATGTAGTGGTTGCAACTGTAAAAGCCGCTACGCCACAAGGCTCTGTTAAGAAAAGCGAAGTTGTCAAAGCTGTGATTGTTCGATGCACAAAAGAATGGCGTCGTGAAGATGGCTCGTACATTCGTTTTGATGATAACGCCGCAGTCATTTTAGATGCTGACGGCGA
>JAEURF010000177.1 GCA_016789205.1 Anaerolineales bacterium | reverse complement strand
AACGAAAAGGTGATTCACGCAACATGTCTACTTCAACTGCAACCGGTGTCGCTTGCGCTAACATCGCATTTATAAAATACTGGGGAAATCGTGATAATGAATTGCGTTTGCCAGTGAATGGTTCTATTTCTATGAATCTGGATGGGTTGTTTACCAAAACAACTGTTACTTTCAATTCATCGAAACAAGATTCTTTGACAATTAATAACAGTGAAATCAAAGGCAAAGGCTTGGATAGAGTTTCATATATTTTGGATATTGTCCGCAAGATGGCGAATATTAATGAAAAAGCCGAAGTGACGAGTGAAAACAATTTCCCCGCAGGTGCAGGGATTGCATCTTCTGCGGCGGCATTTGCGGCATTGGCATTATCAGCAAGTACAGCGGCTGGATTAAATTTAAGCGAAAGTGAATTATCAAAATTAGCAAGAAGAGGTTCAGGTTCCGCTTCTCGCTCAATTCCAGCTGGGTTTGTAGAATGGCAAATGGGGAAAAGTGAAGAAGATTCTTTTGCATTCTCTATTGCAGATATAAACCATTGGAATTTAGTAGATTGTATTGCAGTGGTCAGTTCTGCACATAAAAAGACAGGCTCAACAGAAGGTCATGCAATTGCGGGGACAAGTCCGTTACAAAATGCAAGAGTTGCGGATACAACTCGCAGACTTGATATTTGCCGCAATGCAATTCTCAACAAAGATTTTGAAGCCTTTGCTAATATCATCGAACATGATTCAGATATGATGCATTCGGTGATGATGACTTCGAATCCGCCGTTGATGTATTGGCAATCTGCTACTGTGGAGATTTTTCATCAAGTGCGTGAGTGGCGAAAAAGCGGATTACCTGTCGGCTATACAGTAGATGCGGGCGCGAATGTCCATGTGCTGTGTTTGGGGGAGTATGCTAAAGAAGTTGAAAAAAGATTAAGAGAATTAAATGGCGTGAAAGATGTTTTGGTGGCTGGGGTTGGTGGTGGAGCAAAATTAATTTGATTCACCACAAAGTGCCACAAAGAGGCACGAAGGTTTTAGCCTGCTAAAGCAGGCTTTGTAGTCCGCGCGGGGTTGGGGATAAGATAAATATGTCCGAAGCAGGATTAACTTTCCCTAAGAAAGAGGCGGGGTTTTCATCTAATAAAACTTTAACTTCAGCCTATCCATTTGCAGATATAATCTTATCAATTACAAAAAAGGAATAAAAATGATATCTTTTCTCGTATTCTTCTTCGCACTCGGTTTAATGATTTTCGTGCATGAGTTGGGACATTTCATCGCCGCTCGTTGGGCTGGAATCGAAGTGGAAGAATTTGGTTTTGGTTTGCCATCTTATAAATTGGCGACGTTAGGCAAATGGCAAGGAACTGAATTTACGATTCACGCATTGCCATTAGGCGGATTCATTCGCCCTAAAGGTGAAAATGACCCGAATGTGCCGGGCGGTCTCGCCTCTGCAAATCCGTGGAAGCGTTTGGTGGTTTTATTTGCCGGACCTTTAATGAATTTAATTACAGCAGTGATTGTATTTTCGTTTTTGATTGCATCCGAAGGCGTGCCTGTGCCGGGGGAAATTTTAATTGAAACCGTTGCACAAAATTCACCGGCGCAACAAGCCGGTCTGCAAGATGGTGATGTTTTGCTTGCCATCAATGGTGAGCCTGTCACTGAAATTACACCAGCGATTGCACTCATTCGAGAAAACCTTGATAAGCCTGTAGAAATACTAGTTGAAAGAAATGGTGAGCAAATTACTTTAACTGCCACACCACTTTCAAGCCGCACTGCACAAGAAGGCGCAATGGGTGTTGCACTGACAACGCCAACACGCCCAGCCACATTGATAGAAAGTGTAACAGGTGGAGCAACCATCACAGCCATTCAAGCCGCAACCATTGTCTATCTTCCTGTTGCATTAATTCAAGGCGCCATTTCATCTGATGAAGCGCGTTTTATCGGTTTCAAAGGCATTTATGATTTGTTCAATTATTCTGTCGAAGAAGATGTCACCAGCCGCCAAGAAGCAGGTCAGGCACAATCTACTGGTGCGCCTGCTCCACGCCCAACCAATTACACTCTTAATTTAATTGGTGTGCTAAGCATTTCATTAGGTGTCTTCAATCTCTTCCCTATTCCCGCACTCGATGGCGGACGCATTCTGTTTACATTGCCCGAAATTCTTTTTAAGAAACGCATTCCGATGGAATGGGAAAATACGGTCAATGGCATCGCTATGCTTTTACTCATCGGTTTGATGTTGTTTGTCAACATCATGGATTTTGTTAACCCGGCGCAACTCGTTCCATAATATGGCAGAAATTACTTTTCAAAACGTACTCGACCATCTACTTGATTCCAAAAAAGACATTCCGCAAAATCATCTTGGGTATTATTCAGACCTAGACCCAAAATCTTTGCGGCTCTTTTTGGATGTGTGGAAAAGCGTCAAACCGGACCGCAAACTGCTTCTGCTTGATAAACTATTGACTCACCTTGAGTCAGATACACTCGTTGCCTACGAAGATATCGGCAGAGCCTTATTGAGTGATGCAGATGCAAACATCCGTGCCCGCGCTATCGGATTACTTGCCGAATCAAACGACCCCAAACTTGTTGACCCATTAATCAACATTTTTCTTAATGACGCAGACCTCGCTCCGCGCGTAGAAGCCGCGACTTTACTTGGCGAATTTGTTTTGCTTGGCGAGTTAGAAGAATTAAACACACCGCTTCAACGTGAAATTGAAGATGCTTTAATTTCAGTCATTCGCAGAGAAGATAATCCATCATTAAGAAGAAAAGCATTAGAGTCACTCGGCTACTCCTCACGCGAAGAAATGATTAATGTGATTGAAACCGCCTACCAACGCGCAGACCCAGCTTGGGTTGCCAGCGCCTTAAAAGCGATGGGACGTTCGCATGACAATACATGGAATGATAGTGTTATCAGCAGGTTGTTAGACGATGACCCAAAAATCCGTTTTGCCGCCGCAGAAGCCGCCGGTGAACTTGGCATCACCGAAGCCGCACCTATCATGTTACAAATGCTTGAAGATGAGGAAGAAGATGATGACGTCACAGCCGCGGCGATATGGTCACTTTCACAAATTGGCGGTGAAGATGCGCGTATTTATATTCTCAATCTGCTAGAAAATACTGAAGATGAAGATACTATCGAATTCCTCGAAGATGCGCTTGAAAATTTAGATTTCAACGAAGATTTAAACAAATTCGACATCTTGTCGTTAGATGAGGATGACTTAGATTTAGATGAGATTGACGATTTTGAAGAAGATGAAGAAAAATAATGTGGGACGCCGACGAGCGCGGATTACGCGGATAAAGAATTAAATCAGCGTTTATCTACGTCCAATAGTTCTTAAATAAAAAAACTCTCTTTGCAGAGAATTTATCAGTGAGCCCGGAGAGAATCGAATATCATCCCCTCAATGGGGACACGCAACAAAAAAGTCCTTCAATAAATGAAGGACTTCTGTGAGCGCGGAGAGGATCGAACTCTCAACAAACGGCTTAAAAGGCCGCTGCTCTACCATTGAGCTACGCGCCCATTAATAAGGCGGGTTGCATTCTATCACGGGGAGATACACACGTCAACGTAATTAAGCAGATTAATATAGCGTCTGTAAAGTTGGAGGTACAAATGAGCAATGTCAAATATGTAACTGAGCAAGATTTTCAAGAAGAAGTCATCAGCGCGGATTTGCCCGTGTTGGTAGATTTTACTGCGGATTGGTGTCAGCCTTGTAAGATGATTAGCCCAATTGTTGAGCAACTTGCAGGTCAATGGGATGGCAAAGTCAAAGTCGTCAAATTGGATGCAGACCAAAATCCCAACATCATGATGCAATATGGCGTGATGGGCATTCCCACTTTAATGTTATTCAAAGGCGGCGAAATCAAAGAGCGTATGACTGGCTTCCAACCCAAAGATAAACTCGAAGCCAAAGTGACACCGCACGTATAAAGATAAAAGAGCCGAGCAAACTCGGCTCTTTTTGTTGACGATTCAATCCCCTTCATGGTATTATTTGCCCATCAAAACCAGCGCAATGCTGGGTTTGTTTTGTCTATCAAAGAGGAGTAACTTATAAGCGCCAA
>JAEURF010000176.1 GCA_016789205.1 Anaerolineales bacterium | reverse complement strand
GTCGTGCAGCTTGGCAAGCTTCTTGCCACCGCTCGATGCGTTGCGGCAGTCGGCATCCGTCAGGAGATTCAGCGTATCCGCCATCGTGGTAACTCCGAAACCGTGGTAACCAGATACCACGGTTTTACCACGGTCAAGGCATGGATGCAGTTGAATTTTTTACACAAAAGAAAATTGTTGTTGAACGCTGGCCCAAAGAATGGACGAGGAAATTCTAGTTAATTTCATGTCGTTGCGAGGAAGAACGCGAAGCGTTCTGACGAAGCAATCTCACATTTATTAGGAGATTGCTTCGCCACAAAAGTCAAGAGCGTGGCTCGCAACGACATATCAAAGGAAAATTTATGATTGACTATGAAGACGCATTAGATTATTCAGCCCGTTGGATGGATTTGATTCACAAAACTGATTTCCCAACCAAAGAGTTGGCGCATCAAATCATTGATGAATCAAAAGATAATTTTGCTGAACACTACAACCGCAATTGGTTGGAATATCGCAAGTCTGTTACTGAGTCTGGTGATTGGGCATCTGTCGAATGGACAGGTTCGGGTTCTGTCATCAAAGATGTGCTCGGCAGAGAATTTTTAGATTTTCTCGGTGGTTTCGGCATGATGGATTTAGGTTGGAGACATCCAACCGTGATAGAAACTGTCAAAGCACAATTAAATTGGTCACCTATGCCTTCGCAAGAATTATTAGACCCATTACGTGGTGTCTTAGCAAAATTGCTTGCTTCTATTACACCCGGTGATTTGAAATATAGTTGGTTCGGTGCCAGTGGCACTGAAGCTAATGAAGCCGCCATGAAGATTGCAAAACTTTATACCGGGAAAACGGCATTTATTGTAGGAGTAAGGGCCTTTCATGGCAAGACTATGGGTTCATTGTCTTTGATGGGCAAATCAGATTTTCGCGCGCAAATGGGCGCGATGTATGGCGGGCAGGTCTATCACGTTCCATTTGGTGATGCAGATGCTGTGGAAAAACAACTTGAGATTTGTGACAAAGTTGGAGTTGGAGTCGCGGCTGTGATGTTTGAACCAATTCAAGGTGAGTCTGGAGCGATTGTTCCTCCTGATGATTTCTGGCCCCGCATCCGTGCAGCAACAAAAAAATATAAAGTCTTATTAATTGCAGATGAAGTACAAACAGGTTTGGGTAGAACGGGTAGATTATGGGGAGTTGAACATTGGAATGTGGTGCCAGATATTTTAACGGTTGCAAAATCATTAGGTGGTGGCGTGATGCCGGTGAGTGCCGTGACAACCACTGAAGAAATTTTTCAACCGATGATGTATCCGAATCCATTTATGCACACAACGACCACTGGTGGAAATGCTTTAGCATGCTCAGCGGCTATTTCTACAATTCATGTCATATTGAAAGAAAGACTCTGGGAGCAAGCCGCAGAAAAGGGCGCGTATTTAATGCCGCATTTGGAAAATTTTGTTGTACAATACCCACACATTTTTGAACGTGTGACCGGCAAAGGTTTGTTAATTGGAATGCACTTCAAAAATCCAGAAATTGGTTATAAAGTTTCGGCAGGTTTATTCAAACGCGGCATATTGGTTTCTGGCACACTTACAAGTGCACAAACTGTCAGACTTGAACCACCATTAATTGTCACAAAAGAACAGATAGACATGCTGTTGGAACGACTCGGCGATACACTCAATGAGATTAGCAAGACAATGTAAGCAAATCCATTTCGAGGAGTATGTAGATGGCTAGTAGTGAATATGCAGTAGAAATGCAAGATGTTGTCAAACAGTTCGTCACGCCGGAAGGGGGCATCCTAGCGGCAGTCAATCACGTTACCATGCAAATTAAAGAAAACGAATTTTTTTCACTACTCGGTCCATCTGGTTGTGGGAAGACAACTTCATTAAGAATGATTGCTGGCTTTGAATTGCCAACCGACGGAAAAATTATGATTCATGGCAAAGAGATGAGTCAAGTGCCAGCCTTTCAACGTCCGGTCAACACAGTTTTTCAACAGTATGCTTTATTCCCGCACATGACCGTTGAACAAAATATTGGCTTTGGTTTAGAGATGAAAGGCGTTTCACGCGCCGAAAGAATCAAACGCGTTGGCGAAGCCTTAGAAATGGTTCGTTTGCCCGGCATGGAATTACGCCGCCCGAAACAACTCTCTGGTGGACAACAACAACGCATCGCTCTTGCGCGCGCCTTGGTCAATAAACCTGAAGTTTTACTTTTAGATGAACCGCTCGGCGCATTAGACTTAAAACTCCGCAAAGAAATGCAACTCGAATTAAAAACACTTCAGCGTGAAGTCGGCATTACGTTTATTTACGTCACACACGACCAAGAAGAAGCATTGACCATGAGCGACCGTATTGCAGTAATGAGCAAAGGTGTGGCATTACAAATTGGCATTCCAGAAGAAATCTATGAACGCCCTGCTACGAAATTTGTCGCTGACTTTATCGGTGAGACCAATTTCTTAGATGGTGTCGTCAAAGGTCAAAATGGTTCAACCGTTGAAATTGAACTTGTAGGTACAGGAACGGTGTATGTTGAATCGAGTAGAAAGTTTACCAACGGTCAACAAGTGGCGGTCGCGGTCAGACCCGAAAAACTTCGTCTCAATGCCCCAGCCGATGGAGATAACAATCTCAAAGGTCATGTCGAAGAAGTTATTTATATTGGTACAGATACGCATTATGGCGTGCGCTTCCCCGGCGGACATAAAGCCCGCATCCGTGAACAAAATGTTACTTTAGCACAAAAAACTTTAGCCAAGAGCGGTGACGATGTCACGATGTCATTTACACGTACATCGCCGCGCATTCTCACGGAATAGGCGGAGGATACGATGCTGAATTTTTTTCGCGGTAAAAAGAATTTTCAATTGCTTGGGCTAATTTCACCCGGCGCATTGTGGATTTTAATTTTCTTCAACCTACCAATTTTAATTGTGCTGTTCATCAGTTTTGTAGAGCGTGGGCGCGCGGGCGGTATTAAATTGCCTCCCGTTTACACCTTAGAAAATTACTCACAACTTTTCAATGCTTGTGTTTCTGAATTTTCTGGCACTGCCTGTGACCCTTTGCTGTATATCGGCATTTTTGGAAATTCCGTCCGCATTGGATTAATCGTCACTTTCTGGTGCATTTTGCTTGGTTACCCACTGTCATATTTCATTGCCAAACAAAAACAAGTTTGGCGTGATGCGCTGATGATTTTAGTCATCATTCCATTTTGGACAAACTTCCTCGTGCGGACGTATGCACTCAAACAGGTCTTGGCGGCAGAAGGTTTATTAAATTCATTTTTGATGAGTCTTCATATTATTAACCAACCAATTGATTTGCTCTTCAATGAATTTGCAGTTGTGATTGGCTTGATTTATGGTTACTTGCCCTTTGCGGTTTTGCCGATGTATGCCTCCATAGAAAAATTTGACCATACATTAATGGAAGCCGCCGCCGATTTAGGCGCGTCACCGCGGCGTGCGTTCTGGCGTGTTATGCTTCCGATGACGTTGCCCGGTGTGTTTGCGGCACTCATCCTTGTCTTTGTGCCGGTCGTTGGTGCATTTATCACGCCCGACATTATGGGCGGCGGAAAAGTAGAAATGATAGGGACATTGATTAACCGTCAATTCGGCGTAGCGCGCAACTGGCCCTTTGGTTCGGCTATGTCTCTCATCTTGATGGTATTGGTTTTGATTGGTGTAATCTTTTACTTTCGCTCTAGTAGTGAAGAAACGCGCAGGGCAATGTGACATCATTTCCTGTTTATCCACGTCAAAAGATACGCTTAGGCACGCGCATCGGCAACTGGCTTTTAGGCACAAATGCCGCTTTGGTGTTTGGCTTTCTTTATCTGCCAGTATTGATTTTGATTCTCTTCTCTTTCAACGACACACGTTCAGTGGCGGTGTTTACCGGCTTTTCAACCGAGTGGTATCTCAAGCTTTCACAAAACAATGAACTGCTCGATGCCGCACGCAACAGTTTGCTTGTTGGTTTTATCGCTACTATTTTTGCGACCGCCATCGGCACACTCACCGCAATTGCGATGGACCGTTTTCGCTTCAAACTGCGCACAGCCTTCGACGCGAATTTATATCTCCCAATTGTCATCCCTGAAATT
>JAEURF010000175.1 GCA_016789205.1 Anaerolineales bacterium | reverse complement strand
AATTCTTAACCAAGCAAGCCCCAAAAGAAATCGGTGGTGAAGCGGTGGGTGAAATTAGTCAACGTGACGGCGTGAAATATATTATGGCGGATGATTCATGGCTATTAATTCGCCCATCTGGCACAGAACCCGTTTTGCGAGTCTATGCTGAAGGAAGAACACAAGAAATGGTTAAAGCGCTTTTAGGATATGGGAAAAAAGTAGCAGAAAGTGTTGTCTAGCATTTAGCAATTGGCTATTAGCAGTTAAATAAAAAGGCTCATCTTTTCGATGAGCCTTTTTCGTTTAAAGATTTATCTCGTTGGAGCCGCGCGTAATCTTCTCGCAAGCAGAATGACAATCACAAACGCAAGTGCCATCACGAACAAGCCCGGCACACCATAATCGTCAATAAAGCCGGTGTTGGGCAAAGCGGTTGTAGTTGGAACAATGGTCAATTGAGCAATTGCCGCTTGCGTCAATGCCGCACCGACGGTTGCTGTTGCGGCGGCAGGCGTACCAGCATCAAGTGCAGAGACTCCTGCGGTTGCATTTGGGTCCGGTGTATTTGTGGCAGTGGCAACATTCACCACAGGTGTTGATGTAGGTGGCAAAGTTGCAGTCGGTTGAATTTGTGCTTCAAAGGTTGCAGTCAATGCTTGGTTAATAAAATTATTGGAAGCGGCGGCGGTTTGAGTCGCGGCATCCGCTTGAGCCTGCTGTGCAGTTTGATTGTTACGATTGAATAAAAAGATACCGACAATGCAGGCGACCGAAAGCAAAATGAGTCCACCTAAAATCCCGACCGCAATTAAAAAGGTGCGATTATTACCGGATTCCTCTGGGAGTTCTTCCTCATCTATGTTTTCAAAATTGTTGTCATCGAAAGACATGCAGCACTCTCCTGATTATTAATAACGATATTATCCCACAACTTCAAGGTTTACAAGCGGAGCAATCACTGTTTCACCGTTTTCTAACTTGACTTCTGCGGCTAAGGCACGTAATCCACTTGGCAATCTGGTTAAGCCTGGCATGATTGAAACAATCGAACCAATCATACCCATTGAAGGCGGGCGACGCATCCGTACTTGTAACCCTGGCGCAAATTCTTCTATCTCTTTTGGAGATGGTGGGTCTGAAGAAATTGGAAGCGGAATAATGACTTCGGGGCGTGCGCCACTATATCTATCGTAAAATTCCGCGTTGACTGTTACTTCACGTTTGGCATTGGTGCTTAATAACTTATATGCGGCAGAGTTCATCGATAGTGAACCAAATCCATCTGTCACCAAAATTGGATATTTCATTTCGCGTGCTTTCGGAAGCAGTGATGGATAAATACTCGATAAAATTAATCCGCGTACCGGCAATTCTGCGGCGGCTTCTAATGTATCTGCATCTTTCACCAGCCCAGCCAAAATCACAGACCCGCGTAGGCTCACGTCTAAACGATTGGGCGTGAGAATTGAATCAGGTGCTTCAGCCAAGTTGACCAGTACGCCTGAGTCGATGCGTCCATTGCCCCAAACGCCTTGTACCAATCCTCCAGCCGTTTGAATCACCACGCCTTTGTTTGGAATAATTTGAACCACTGTGCCGGGAATACCAGCCCGTAATTCCATTTTTGTTTCGCCAACTTCCATCAACACTTGCCCGCCACCAACAGCCACTACACGTCCGGCGCGTGGCGCGCGCACTGTTTTTGGAAACATCCCTTTCCCCACAGCTATTTCTGCATTGACCGGCAATTCATCATTGACATGACATTTCACCAAACGTTCTGCCACATTTGGAGAAACATTCAAAAGCCGTGCCACATCTAACAAGACATGTTCACGCGCCCATCTGGCTTCGGCAACGACTTCATTCGGGCTAACCTTTTGTTGAATGCGCGCAGTCACATTGCCTGAAATCGGCAACAGTCTTTCGCGCACAATTGAAGTCAGACCAATTACATGATGTACAGGTGCTTGCATCATCCGCCTCCCAAAGCCCAATTCCATTTTTTGATGAGTTCACGCCGTCTCACAGGGTCAGACGGTAAATCTAGCGGGCGACCTCTGCCATCAAACACGACGCCTAATGCCCCGCCGCTAACTGGGATGGTGCCCCCTCGACCGGGTCCAAAGCCGACATCTGCTCCGCGCGCAACTTGAATAGTTAACTTTCCAGTTTCGCCATTGGCGAGCGGAAGTGTTTCAATGAATCCAAATTTCAAATCAATGTTTGCTTCGGCGCCATTTTCATAACTGATTTTTGCTTTCAAAATAGATGCGCCGTATTTAGCAGAGACAACCGGTGAAACTACAGTGCCAACACTTAAGAAAGCACCAGATTCAAGCACCTGCACCGGCAAAATGTTATTTTGTGATGCGGCTACACCCAATAATGGCAATAGATTATTTTGGTCAAGGATGATAGTGGTGATGCCAACGGGTTGGAGTCCGTCTAGGAGCAAGAGCAGGCTTTGCCCTGGGCGCGAAGCGTCGCTTAGTGCACCGCCGCCAGCAAGAATCGGTTCAAAGAGCGGAGTCAAATTGGTTTTGATGTTAGCAATATTTTGCGGAAAATCTTTTCTTGCAGTTTGCATAGCAAGATATAAAGCCTGCCGTGAAATGGCTTGAGAAATAGCAAGGTCTTCTTTGGTGGCGGCAATGGTAGCGGGATATAAAGACTTTTGATGTAAATAATCAAGCAATACGCCGGGCGAAATATCTAATGAAGACCAACGTAAGATATCTTCGAGCGTGGTGTGACTCAACAAGCCGACTAAATTTTGTCCTAAGCCAAATTGTGGAAATACTTTTAGTACAGATTTATTTTTAAAGCCCGCCGCAATCACAGTTGCAGAGGCACCCATATCTACGCTTAAGATTCCTTTTTGCGAACCATACACTTTAGAAAGAAAACGCACCATGCGCCCGGTGGCATAGGCAGTTGGGAGCATGTGCCCACCTGCCCACAAATCTAAAAGGTCAACGCCTTTGATTTGGCGTTTGCGAATGTTGATAATCATGCGTGCGAGTTCACGTTCGGCTGGGTCTGTATCTTCAGTTTCAAGTGACGGACGAATGTTTGGGCTGAAATGTAAAGAAGTTGATAATGAACCGACCAATGTTTTTACTTCTTCTTCCATTTTTTCATTGCCAGCAAATAAAACGCTTGGGCGTTTTTCTTCGGGCATCAGAAAACTTGCTAAACCAATAGGTTCGAGTAATTTTTGAATTGAACGTGATGCGCCGCCATCTGTGCCGCCTGCAATGACAACAAGTTCTGGGCGGACGCGTAATAAACTGTCAATTTGTTGGTCAGGTTTACGCTGGTCACTCAGGCTCATCGAGTCCATGATGCGTGTGTAGGTTGATTCGGTGAGTCTGCGGGCGCTATCTAATGAAACATCTTTCAACAATCCAACTACAACTGTTTTGACAGTCGGTCCTGCGGATATTGTGATGACCAACGCATCAACCCCTGACCCGTCTGCTTGAGAGGGCGTGATGATGCCTCTTGATGCGTCAAGTAGTTTTTTGCCTAAAATCTTTTGCAAGTTTGCAACAGCATTTCTTGCGCCTTCAGCCACATCTTTGAACGGTGCTTCGGCTGTGCTGGGTGCAATGCCGGATGCGACAAAACGATATTCGCCTTCAATCACGTCAAACAAGACGGCACGTGTGTTTGCCGCGCCGACGTCTATTGCAAGTAGAGAATTGCTTGTAATCAATGAAGAAGGCATAAGTTAGAAATTTCCAAAGAAGTTAATCAAGGATGAAATTCGTTCGATGAAGGCGGTCAATGCGGCGGCATATACGCCAGCGAAGATAACACCTAATGTAATGCCGATAAAAATTCTTCCAACAAAGGCGAGAAATTCAATCAAAACAAAACGGCGTGTGGAGCCGTTTGCTTGCGGACGTGCACCAAAGTGAAAATAAGCAAGTGAAGTGACAACGCCTGCCAATACAATGGAACCATTGCCAAGTACTTCACCAATGCTAATGTTTCGCGCCGCGGCAAGTTGTGGGTCAAAGAAATTAATGGTTGCAGATACTTGCGGAATAATCGTGCCAATCAATGCCCCAGCGATAATCACCGCGGCACCCGCACCGACAAGAAATGCCATCGTGATGCTGGCAATCTTTGATAAACGTGGCGAGATTTTCATCAAAATGAAAATTGCACCCAG
>JAEURF010000174.1 GCA_016789205.1 Anaerolineales bacterium | reverse complement strand
TCAAATTTATATGAAACCGTGACGGCTTCTTTACCGACCGCCAATCAACCGGATATGGTGATTGCTTTGCCCGAACATGCACAAACTTGGTTTGCAGATGGCGAAGTGACCGATTTAAATGATTATGTGCAAGACCCTGTTTATGGTTTAGATGCAAGCGACATCGCCGATGTATTTTGGAATCAAGATGTTACAGATGATGCGCGTGTTGGAATCCCTGCACAACGCACAGCTCAAATTTTATTATGGAATCAAACTTGGGCTGAAGAATTAGGTTTTGATGAACGCCCCATTGCCAGTAGTGATTTTCGTCAGCAAACTTGCCGCGCCCATGATTCGATGTTGAATGATGAATTTGCAGAAAATGACGCACTTGGCGGTTGGTTGGTCAACACGGAAGCGATGACTGCTTATTCATGGATGCTTGCTTTTGGCGGCGGCGTTTTAGAAGAAGGCAATTATCGTTTTATGAATCCGAACAACATTGATTCATTTCGTTTCTTGCGAGATTTATCTGAAAAAAATTGCGCTTGGCAAAATGCCAGTGACCCAATTCTTTCTTTTGCAAATCGTGAAGCATTATTTATCACGACCAATTTAGAAGAATTACCGAATATCGCGCGCGTGTTTGCAAGTGTGGGCAATCGTGATACATGGCAAGTGCTTCCATTTCCAAATGATGATGCAGGCGTGATGGTTGTGTATGGTTCATCTTATGTTGTGATGAAGACAACTGATGAAAAGCAGATGGCGGCGTGGCTTTTCATCAAATGGCTTTTGGATAATCAACAAGATGCCCGCTGGGTGGAGACAACTCATCTCTTTCCGCTTCGCTCTTCGACGTTAGACCTGCTCGGCGATTACGAGCGGACTCATCCGCAATGGAGACAAGCCGTTGACTTAATTCCACAAGGTGAGATGCAACCTCAACTGGCTTCTTGGCGTACAGTTAAAATAATGCTTGGTGATGGATTCCGCCAGATGTACCGCGTCAACACTTTCAGCGGACAAGTTGCGGCAATTCTGCAACAAATGGAAACAACAGCGAAAGATTTGAGCGAGTAAAAAGATTTAACCACAAAGGAGACAAAGGGTCACAAAGAAAAACCTTCATTAAACCTTTGTGATACTTAGTGACCCTTCGTGGTGAGAAAGAGGATTAACAAATGTCTACATCAGAATATAAAGCCAGACAAGTTCGGGCGAAGACACATGAAGTCTATGAATATGACCATGATGATTCAAAGCCCGGTAAGCCTTTACATATCCTAATCCCTGGTGGGTTAATTGCATTAGCAACTTTGGGATTAATCATTTTGATTGGGTATTTAACTTGGATAGATGAAAGCTTGTCACAAGAATTGGGAATCATGTTGTGTTTAATCCTTTCGCCGTTTTATGTAGGCGGCGTTTTCTTGTTTAGTTATGGCTATGAGTTATATGATATTCCGCGTGCGATTCGATTAACTGCCATTATTGTGTTCGTAACATTAGCCTCCGTAGTCATCATTGCTGTTTTGTTTGCTGTGTTAGGAAACATGAAAGGTAGCGGCTCAAGTTCATCTTCTAAATCATCAAAATCTTCTTCATCTTCAAAGTCATCAGGCAGTTCTGGAAAATTAAGTGATTTAGCAGGTGGATTCGTCGGTGGCGCGGCTGGTGCAGGTTCAAAGAAAGCATCCGGCGGAAGTTCATCTTCCGGTGGCGGGTCTTATGGCTCAGGCAGTGGTCCCATTTTCGTCAACACTGGCGGACGTACTCGCGTCGAAACCCGTGAAGTGACAAAAGAAGTCATCAAAGAAGTTCCGAAAGAACCGATGCCGATTAAATGTCCATTTTGTTCAAGGTCTTATATTCCAATTGAACATAAATATGTTTGTCCAAGTTGCGGTGGAGCGACTCCGAAAGAATTGATTGAAGAATCACAGATGCCGAAGGATAGTAAGTAGTGGTTGGCTGTTAGCAATTAGCATTTAGATACTTAATCCGTAATTCGTAATTTACATACTGCGAATTACGGATTATTATTTAGAAATTAAATAAGATAACAAGGAGTATTCCTATGCGCCAAATGTACATCAACGGAAAATTTACAAATGGACACGCCAAAGAAGAGATTCAAGTCCAGAACCCGGCTACAGAGGAGATAATAGATTCAGTTCCACGAGGCAAGCCGGAGGATATCGAAGAGGCGGTGCAGGCGGCAAAATCCGTTTTTGATTCATGGCGTAAGATGGGGTCAAATGAAAGAGCGAGTCTATTACATGAAGTTGCAGGCAAAGTGCATGAACATAAAGAAAAAATTGTTCATCTATTAACTTTGGAAGAAGGCAAGCCCGTTGCTGAAAATGAAGAAGAAGTGGAGTGGGTGATTAATACGTTTCGATATTATGCTGAATTAGGGAGACATCATCGTGGAAGTGTTTTAACTTCTGGTGAACATTCGCAATTTAATTTTATTATCAAAGAACCATACGGAGTTGTTGGTTGCATTGTGCCATGGAATTATCCGTTGTTGTTATTGGCATGGAAAGTTGCCCCAGCGCTCGCGGCTGGAAATACTGTTGTGATTAAACCATCAGAGATGACTCCGTTAACCGCATTGTATCTTGCTGAACATTGTTTTGATGGTTTACCCGCAGGTGTCCTCAATGTTGTCACAGGTTATGGGCTTGAAACTGGCGAGCCACTTGTAAAACATCCTGATGTACCAGTGATTGCATTTACAGGAAGTTTAGCAACGGGACAAAAAATTGCATCTATTGGTGCGCCGATGATGAAGAAACTGCATTTGGAATTGGGCGGCAAAGATGCAACTGTGATTGCCGAAGATGCAGACCCTGAAATTGCGGCAAAGGCTGTGGCTTATGCGGCTTTGTTAAATGCGGGGCAAGTTTGTACGAGTACAGAACGAGTTTATATTCCCAGACGTGGCGGAGCAAAATTTACAGAAGCGATTGTGGAACATGTCAAATCGCTTCGCATCGGACCTGGAACTGATTCAGCGACTGATATGGGTCCTATGATTGGAGATTCTTATCGTTCTAAGTTTGAAAGTCACATTGCGGATGCAAAGTCTAGTGGCGCAAAAATTTTATTCGGTGGTGGCAGACCCAAACATTTATCAAAAGGATTTTTTCACGAACCCACTGTTTTATCTGGCGTTGACCATAGCATGGTCATTATGCGGGAAGAGACATTTGGTCCTGCTGTTCCAATCATGGAATATACAACTTTTGACGAAGCCATTAAATTAACCAATGATTGTATGTTTGGTTTGGGTGCTGTGTTAATTTCTAACGACCCCAAGAAAATCAAACAATTTTTTGACGATGTCAAAGCAGGTACGATTTGGATTAATGATCCACTCACCGATAATTACGCCGGTCCATTTGGTGGGATGAAATATTCAGGCGGCGCACGTGAGCTTGGCGAAGTCGGCTTGGATGAATTCCGCGAAGTGAAACACGTCCACTGGGATTTCAATATGGAGGATAAAAGTTATTGGTATCCGTATGGACGGTAGACCATAGACGGTTGACGGTGAAAACGGTCTGCGGTCTATCGTCCACCGTCAGCTTATAATCAGAGCCATGAAAAAACAATCATGGCTCTTTCCTTTTCTATTGTTGATTGGGGCTTTAATCTACACACTACTCACCCGCACACAATTACCCGGTGATGGTTTTTCCACCTACGGTGCAGAAACAGTTCGTGCGGAAGTATTGCAAATCATTGAAGAAGGTGAAATAGAAATGGGAGGGAATTTACAAACCTATCAAATTGCGCGGGTGAATATTTTAGAGGGCGAATACGCCGGTATTCCAATGGAAATTGATTACGGCAGACGGCAAATCCGTTCAGATGATTATTTATTAAATGTAGGCGATACGATTATCGTTTCAATTTCCAAAACCCCGCAGAATGTGGTCAATGCTTATTTTGTAGATTACACACGCACTACACCAATCTTTTGGTTAGCAATTCTGTTTGCATTGGCGATTGTATTAATCAGCCAGTGGAAGGGCATCCGTTCGTTGTTAAGCATGGCGTTTAGTTTGTATATCATTATCGGTTACATCATTCCACAAATCTTAAGCGGGAAAGACGCATTACAAATCAGCATTATCGGTTCAATTATTTTATTAGCCGTGACTTTATATCTCACCTACGGCTGG
>JAEURF010000173.1 GCA_016789205.1 Anaerolineales bacterium | reverse complement strand
GAGAGGACCGGAGTGGACAGACCTCTAGTGTGCCAGTTGTTCCGCCAGGAGCATCGCTGGGTAGCCATGTCTGGCAAAGATAACCGCTGAAAGCATCTAAGTGGGAAACTTGCCCTAAGATTAGATCCCTGTATTCCCGTAAGGGAGTAAGACCCCAGATAGACTATCTGGTATATAGGCAATATGTGTAAGCACAGTAATGTGTTCAGCTAAATTGTACTAATGGTCGAGGGCTTCATCCCGTGATGCGGAGAACTTGGTACTTTTCTAAGAAATATTTACATCAATTATTGCTGTTCAGGACAACTTTGTGAATAAGTCTCTTGGTGATTTGAGCGACGTGGGTACACCCGGTCCCATCCCGAACCCGGCAGTTAAGCACGTCAGCGCTGATGGTACTTGGAGGGCGACCTCCTGGGAGAGTAGGTCATTGCCAAGAGGCTTTTCTATTTAATACTTCGCACAGATGATGCTTTTCATCTGTGCGTGTATCGTGTATAATCTTGAAGATAGGTTCGGCTGAGGTTGTAAACTCAGGTATAAATCAAGGAGAGAAGCGTAATTTTTGATCGTATGGTCATGGAGTTCGTTTCAGGTTTTTGATGAATGCTGTCGGCTGAATCTATATCAGCCGATTTTTTATTTCCATCTTGAAAGGAGGTGAAACCAGTGGCATCTGTAAATTTACGAAATGGCGAGTCTCAAGACTCTTTGCTCAAGCGCTTTCGCAAGAAGGTTGTGAAGAGTGGCGTGTTGAGCACGGTTCGCCGCAAACGCTGGTTCGTCTCAAAAAGCGAAACCCGCCGAATGGAAAAGAAAAAAGCAATTCGACGTATTAAGCGACGTTCTTTCAAGGACAATGAATAAATCAAGAGGCGTGTATGACTAAAGAAGATGGCAAAATTAAAGTGGATGGTTTGGTAATTGAAGCCTTGCCCGGCACACAGTTTCGTGTGCGTTTAGATAATGGGCATGAAGTGCTGGCTTACCTTTCCGGTAAAATGCGTAAGCATTACATCCGCATTTTGTTAGGAGATCGTGTTGCTTTGGAAATGTCTCCTTACGATATGGCTCGCGGACGCATTACTTTTCGCCAGCGTAAACAAGCCGCTTCTGCACCACCCCCTACTGAAGAATAACTTTTTGATTATAAAAACGCTCTCAATGTTGAGAGCGTTTTGTTTTTAAGGTTGGAAAGTATCTCCATGATTGAACAATAAATGTTCCTAGTAAGACGAGTGAGATGCCGATGATTTGTTTTAGATTTAATGCTTCTTGTAAAAAAAAACATGCGAGGATTGCAATTTGCGGAAGCATTGTTCCGTTGATAATGCTGGACTCAACAGCAGTAAGGGTTTGTAACGTTTTATTCCATAGTGTGAATGCAAACGCTGTATTGACCAATGCTAACCAACCGATGATAAACCATTGATTTGTATTCAACGTGCCGAAGCCTTGTGTAAATATACCTGTCAGCAGTAATAAAATTCCGCCGATGCCCATGCTAATAAACGTGACAATAAGAGGGTTGATTTGACTTTTGGTATTGATGGCTCTACCGTAAATAGATGAAACTGCGTTGGCTAATAAACCTATAATTCCTGCAATTAATCCGATGGTTTGAATGGTATCAACAGATAATGGGAAAAAGTAAATGAACACGCCAGTGATTGATAAAAGAATGCCACCCCATTGAATCCATGAAGTTTTTTCATGCTGATTGAAGATGCTGTAAAAAGCCACAGGGATTGGCGATAAGTTTAGTAAAAGGGTGAGTGTAGCCGCAGGCAAAAAAGATAGACTGACAAATTGTGCGCCTTGCGTGATTGTATAAAATATTATTCCCAAACCAAACAACGCCAGCCAATTTTTTGATGATAAATTTTTTATCGTTTGTAGGTGCGTACGATTTAATAAAACCAACGGGAGCAAACAAATGAATGCAAGTGTATATCTAAGCCCGGCAAAGGTGAGAGAAGGCAAGTTTGTGTTGAGACCTATTTTTATCAAAACCCATGAAGTTGACCATAAGAAAGTGACAAACAGTGCTTGAAGTACGGCTGTTATATGTGAAGTTTTTTTGTTTTCAATATTCATTATAGATTTGGTATTTCTTCAAGCGAATAAAAAATTTTTGCTCCTTTTTCTTTCGCCACGCTGACCATTTGGTCTGCGCCCGAAGATGCACCACCAACTCGCAAGACAGCATCACATTTATCTAACAGCCTAACTGCAATTGGGTGGAATATTTCATTGAAAGGTTCATCTCCGATTTGTTTTGAACCAGCTAGTGATACAAGCGGAAGTGCAAACCATTCACCTAGTAGAGGGATATGCCCTTTACGAAAAATGGGCAAAGCAAAAGATTCCATAAAATTCACATTGGCTTGAATTTTTTCAGGTTCGTCATTTGTGCCCGAACGATATGGACCTGCAATTAGAATCAGCATTGGTTTCATGTTTATCCTAAATATTTTTTAGATGAGGTTTTGCCATCAACAACGCGGCAAGTGACTTGGCATCCGGCATCTCGCCTCTTTCTGCCATTTCAATGGCTTCACGTGCGGGAATTTTTTCTATGGATAAAAATTCATCCTCATCAGCATCAAGTGGGTTTTCACTTAGGTCTTCTGCTAAAAAGACACCCATGTATTCGGTTGAGTAACCAGGCGCGAGGTAGAAAGAGCCGATTTGAGTCAATTTCCCGGCTTGCATCCCCGTTTCTTCACGGATTTCACGTGCGGCGCAAACTTCAAAGGGTTCGTCGCCATCGCGCGTGCCTGCTGGAAGTTCGAGCATTTCAATCCCTGCCGCATGACGATATTGGCGCACAAATAAAATGTTTCCATTTTCATCAATCGGAATCAAAATCACCGAGCCGCCGTGTTCTACAATATCAAATTTTGTTTCTCCACCATTTGGAGTTTTCATTGTATCGCGGCGGATAGTGAAAGCACGTCCCTTCATCAAAACTTCAGAGTGAATTAATTCAAATGGCATACGTTTCCTTCTTTCAAAAAAACCCTAAAGGCATTTAAGACCTTTAGGGTTTTAGTGTTTTCTTATTTATCCATTACGGAATTTGCAATGACTGACCAACTGTAAGCTTTGCATTGACTGAAATATTATTTGCAGTTGCAATTGCATTTGGGTCAACATCACCATATTTGCAGGCAATGCTGTACAATGTTTCATCAGACGAAGCAACTGTATAAGTGGCAGGATGAGAAGTGAGTGAACGATTACCCGGAAACGAACCACTTTGTGGAATTGTCAAAACAGTACCTGCTGAAAGGTTGTAGGCTTGTTGTGTAGTCAGACCACTCAAAGAAAGCAATTGAGTTGGGTCTACATTGAAACGACGTGCAATACAATATGGGAATTCACCATTTTGCAAAGTATATGTAGGTGGGCGCACACCCGGCGGAACAGACGTTGCCGCAGGCAGAGCGGTATTTACAATAGCCGCATTATTTGTAGGGGTACTATTGGTGCTATTAATATCTAGTGTAGGGGATACCGTTGCCACAACGACTTGAGGTGTAAGGGTTAAGTTCGGGTCTATCGTAGCATTGGGATCAACCCCGCCAGCAGTAGCCGTTTGCGCCGCGGCAGTTTGCCTTGCAAATTCTTCAATCATTGCCATTGGGTTTTCAACCGATGCAATCGGTGAAACAAACAAACCGGTTGGCAATAATGTAGGTGTTTCAATTGGTGCTTCAGATAAAGATTGTGTGCAGGCTGAAATCAACATTGTTGAAATCATCATGATAGAAATTACCAGCACACTTCGACGTCTTTTACTCATAGATTCTCCTCGTTCAACTTAGTCAACGTAAAATGGTAGCACATGAAGTTTAATGCGTCAAGCATTCATCATGGATTGCAACTTAAAGACAAGATAATAGCCTCGATTTCCTCTGCGCTTCTCACTTGACTTTTTGCCTGAATCTGCTCCCAAACCGTACACACGCCTCTACGGATTCGTGAATCCTCTTCCAAAATTGTGTTAGATAAATTTTGTGCAGTTTGTAAATCACCTATTCGTGCAAAACCTTCGATAAAAACTAACCATTCTGTTGGGTCTTCGGGACTAAATCCCAATTCAATCGCTTCATTTCCAAGTGATACAACTCCCTGATAATCACCTTGTTGCTGAGCCAATTCTGCTTTGGCAGAGTAATAACACCACTCGTGTTCAGGTTCA
>JAEURF010000172.1 GCA_016789205.1 Anaerolineales bacterium | reverse complement strand
GACACCATAGTCTCGGTGATGACCACGCCTTGGTCAAGCGGGAATTTTGCCACTTTGCCAACTAGAAGCGGAAGTTCATCTAATGTAAACATCACTGCAATTAGATTCTCTTGCGGCACGCGTAAAGTTGCTAAGGCATCTTCTGTAATCGGAGCACCTTGAGCGATATTTTGGGCGGCATAATAGACATCAACAAATACTGGACCTGTATCATCTGTTTGTGCCCCAGTATTTAAGAAGGCATTCAGGGCAACAAAAGCCACTATCAAACCTATAATAATGATTAAGAAAACTAAAATCAGGGTACGACCACGACGCATAGTCTGCTCCTCTCAACGAGCTCTTTGTTATTTATTGTACTTATAACACATTCATTATACAAGAAAAATGTCAAAAACATATTATGGGACGATGATAAAACGCTATAAAACAGGCTTAACAGTATTGTTAAGCCTGTAAATTTAATTATGATTTGGCAGGAACGGTAAAAGAAATTCTTGCGCCAGACCCAATAGTACTATCTATTTCAAAATTTCCGCCTAGCATTTCAGCACGTTCACGGATTAACTTCAAACCGAGGTTTGAGGATTCCTTTAAAATTTCTGGGTCAAATCCTCTGCCATTATCATCTACGCTGATGCGAATGTTATCGGCTCCTAAATCTAAATGGGCTTTGACCATATTGGCTTGGCTATGCCGAGCGGCATTACCAAGCAGTTCTTGAAAAGCGCGAAAAATCATCACTTCTAAATAAGGTTCAAAGCGACGTTCTGTACCGGTAACTGTCATACTAATATCTAATGCAGTTTGTTCTTTGAATGCTTCTGAATATTTTTTTAGCGTAGGTACAAGCCCAAGGTCATCTAACATCATCGGGCGCAATTCAAAAATAAAATTACGCACTTTTTGGAACGTGCCCATCGCAGAAGTTTTCAGGTTTCCTAATTCATCTTTTGCTTGTGCGGGGTCTACATCTAAAAGGCGCATGGCAATTTCAGTTTGTAAAATGAAGTTAGATAATGCTTGTGCGGGACCATCGTGCATTTGACGCGATAAGCGCTGACGCTCCGCTTCTTGGGCATTGACAATCATCTCAATGCCTGCCATTTGGCTTTTGGCAGACGCAGAAACTGATGAATTTGAACCAGAGCCGTTACCTCCGCTAGAAAGTAATTTTTCTAACGTGGCTTTATATTTTTCAAGGTGGGTTTTGTCGTTTTGTAATTTTTCTAATTGACCGCGCATTACAAAAAGTCTTTGTTGCGCATCTAAGGCAGAATCATAAGCCATTTTGATTTCTTCAATGTTCCCACCTTGTTTTTGTGATTGTTGAAGATGTGAATTGATGGCTGTGTTTCGCTGTGTGATTTTGGAAAGTTCACCCTGACTTTGTTCAATCATCAAAGTTACTTCACGTAAAGCACGTTGTGTCTCTGTCAGTTCATTATTAAAGTCAATTGCTTCTTCTTCAGACATACCACTACTCCTGAGTACCGATACTAATATCTGTATCTCGTAATGTCACCCAGCCGCGCTTCAAAGCATAAACGACTGCTTGTGTGCGGTCTTCTACGCCAAATTTTCGTAAAATCGCAGTGACATGATTCTTAACCGTTTGATGACTAATCCCAAGTAAGGTCGCAATTTCTTTATTGCTCATACCACGTACCACGCAAGAGAGCACTTCCATTTCACGTTCAGATAAAGGATGAAACGGCGTACCCGGTTCACTGTACGAGCGACGCGCGCCTTCCATTTTTTCTTCAATCCATAATTCAAGTTCGCGTTTTGTAAATACATTATTTGCGAACACATATTTACCTTCTGCCACTTCGCGGATAATACGCGCGAGCGATTGCGGCTCAATATTTTTTGAGCAATAACCATGCGCCCCGGCAAGAGCGGCATGAATGGCTTGTTCAATGTCGTCATAACCGGTCATTAAAATAATACGTGTGCCAAGTCGTTCTTGTGAAACTTGATGCGTAATTTGCTGACCGTTCATGCCGGGCAGGTTCACATCCAAAACAGCGACAGTAGGCTTTTTGGTTTGGATTAAATCCAAGGCTTCATCACCAGCCGCAGACTGGGCAATGATGCGCATGTCAGTTTCTAGTGACAAAGCATCTACCACGCCTTGTCGAAACAATGGATGATCGTCAACAATCAGTAATGTAATCTGGTTCATCCCGGGGAATTCTCTCTCTACTCGGTTTTTTCTATTTTAACCCATTATGGGCTTTTCCACAGATAAACCGTCATATTTTGTTCGCCAAGTGCAAGGGTAAATGGACTGCCCGTCACAAAGACGGTTTCAAGGGTGGGAATAATTTCTGGGTAAAACCATGGAAAGACAATCAAATAATCTGTTCCTCTTTCATCTAAGAAAGCTCGTAATTGCGGTTCATCACGGATAAATGGAATCACTTCTGGCGTAATTAATCCGGCGAGGTCAATTAGTGGATGCTCATCGAAATAACCTAATGCGCCTATATCGTGCGCGGCAATTGTTGCACCCGCGGGGACATTCTCTGCAACCCATTTCGCTGAGAGCACCATTTCGCTTTCAATCACAGCTACATCTTGTGCATACGTGCGCGCGCCAAAGATAATAAATCCAAAAGTAAGCATGGCAATGCTTCCACGCCATACGGTTTGACCAATCCAATGATAGCGATTGAATAATTTGCTTTTATCAAATTCGGCAAATGCTAATAAGCCAAATAAAAATAATATTGGCATGGCAGGCATGAGATAACGTCCATGTTGATAGACGGGTAAGCGTGATGTGTAAAGATAAAGATAGCCAAAGCACCATAGAATCGCGGCGATGCTCCCCCACATTTTGTGGCGAATTGATTTGACCACCCAAGCAATAATGCCGGGAATCAATACTAAACTTGGACCGACAAACAATTGCAGAGACATGCGCCCAAGCCGAGTAAAAATTGAAATTTTCGTCCAGCCTTCGTATTCGGCTTGTTTGGCGTAAAACGTATTTGGCATAGGCGTACCGCCAATGGCTAGGTTGAAGAGTAAATAGAAAAGAAAGATAGAGCCAAAACCAATTAGGCAAAGCAGTAATGCCCGCATTCTTGTACGCATATCGCCTTCATTAAAGAAGACAGCCAATGCAATCGGCGCAAGCAAAGTCAAACCGTCGGGGCGAATCCAAACTGACAACCCGGCAAGCAAGCCTAAAATCAAGTAACGAGGCGATTTGGTCATCAAGAGAATTAAAACGGTTGTGACGATTAATCCGTGTAGCAGTGTTTCCATGCCAGACATCGCCGCCCAAGCAAAATGCCATTCGACTACGATAAAAATTCCGACCCATGGAAATTTTGGACGATAGGTTTCAATTAGTTTACGAACTGACCATTCGCATAAAACTGCAAGCAAAAATAAAATGATGATGCCAAGCAGATATGTCCAAATATATGGCGCGAGATTAATTAAAAAGCCAATTGCAAGCAAGGCTGACCAAAGCGGCGCTGTTGACCCTGCCGATGGAACACCGGGGCGAAATGCCCATTCGCCATTTTGTGCAAAGTTGCGTGCATACGTTAAATGAATCCATGTGTCATCTAAAGGAAAACCGATGGTATATGTGAAATGACTGGTGATTAAATAAATGAATGCAATTAGAAAAACTGCTAATGCCAGAATTACAAAATCACGCGAGGAAAGTTTAAGGGTTGAGTTTGAAGATGTTTGCGCCATGGACTTCGCCTAGAAAAATAAAACCTTCATTTTGATTTGGGGTTTGCATTAAACTTTTGATTGGTTCGAGTGCGGCTTCCGGTTCTAAAACAAGATATTCTGCATTGAATTGTTCGGAGACTGCGAGAATCGCATCTGTGCCACCATATGGAATGGTGATTGCCGCGCGACCTGTATCTAAATAATATAAAGGAGCATCCCAGACAATGACAACATCGTCACTTTTGATTCCATTTGTGACCAAGAATTGCTCAACTTCAACATAGTTTGTTTCACCTTCGCCCCAGCCCAATTGAAAGATACGAATGTAAGCAACAAAAAATGTGAGCATGATTGTAATTAAAACCAAACTACTTGTGAAAATAATTTTCGCGCGTTCATCACCCCAATTGCGTTTTCTTAAAGAAGCGAGGATTGAATCTAATCCAAGTGGAGCAAGAACCCACCACATCGGTTGTAATGCCACGCCCGCGTGGAAGAATGCTCC
>JAEURF010000171.1 GCA_016789205.1 Anaerolineales bacterium | reverse complement strand
CGTTCTTGTTCTTTGTGGCGAAGAATCTCTACAATCATCTCCGAGACCCTTCGCTATGCTCAGGGTGACACGAAGTGTATATAAAATAAATCGCCCTTCGCGTGTGCGTCGGGCGATTTGATTTGACTTTTTCTATTTGTCAACCAGCAAAGCTTCGCCCGACGATTTCATAATCGTTATTATCATTATTATTATCGTTATTGGCAAATTGGATGCTAGTGTACATCGTGACGCGGATTATAGCACAGAGTTATTTTTATAATAGAGGGCAGTTGATTTTATAAAGAAAATAAATTGCGCGTAGCCAAATCAGCGTGATGTGTTAGGGTGATGTGGTTGAGAAGAGATGGAGAAAAAAATCAAGTTAAGAAAATGTTGAGGGCCAGTAACCATTTCAAAGTCCAAAAAAGAGGCGGGCATTTCATCAAAAACCATAACTTGTTGTTAACAAAAAATTCCTCAAGGTTAATATAATTGAATCATGGACATTCAATATACTGAAATAAAAAATATTCGTTTGATTAAATTAATTGGCACGTTAGATATTATAGGTGTGAATGCCATTGAAACAAAATTTGCAGGCTATTGCGCTGGGGAAAATGCCCGCGTTTTGGTGGATTTATCGGCTGTGGATTTTATGGCTTCGATTGGGATTCGGTTATTGACCTCGAATGCAAAATCGCTTCTTTCTCGTAGCGGACGCATGGTTTTGCTTAACCCAACTTCATCTGTACGTGAAGTTTTAGACCTGACGGGTATCCCGGATATTATCCCGATTTATGAGCAGTTTGAATCGGCTGAGGCTGTTTTATTAAGCTAGTTTCTCACAAACAAACCTGAAATGAAGAATTGCATAAGTGTTAAGGTGAAAGTAGTAATTTTGAGGTAGGATTCCGCGTCCTTAGTATTAGAACAGTGGCATGTTGACCACTAGATGGAGAATCCCTATGCTCGAATTACTCTTACTTACTGGCATCCTTCTGATTATTTTCGGATTGGTCGCCTCTACTGAAAGCGTCCTCAAACGTAGACAAAGTACTGTCAAAATTGATGAACGCATGACAGATCATCGTTCAAGATTGTAGGATGAAAAAAACGGACTTGGAATTTCCAAGTCCGTTTTTGTTATATTTTTTTCCAATTTGTGCTGGCTTCAATCATTTCTGCTAGAGGCTTGCCTTTGCCAAAAATTGCAGCCGCATGTTCTTCAACATATATTTCTAACTTCCTACAATCCAAGCATAAATAGGCTTCAGTTGCAAATGTTTCAGTCACTTTATCACCTAATGCCGAAACGGTAATTCCATCCCGACTCCATGATGTGTTTTGGCTTTTATATATATTTTTTGATTTGCAGTTCGAGCAAGTGCCATTTGTCATTTTGTTATCTCCTGTAATGATTTATATCTTTGCATTGTACTAAATACCAAGACTATTGTAGCAATGCATAAAAAACCTATCTGATGAAAGACGAAGATTTTGTGATTGGTTTCTGTATAGAAATAAGTGAGATGAAAAACAGTTGGGATGATTGAAAGCAAGATAAGATATGTAGATTTAAACAAATTGTTTTGTTCTTTGCTTATTAGATAAAAACACAAAAGTGTAGGTAAAAAGCTGTAGGGTTTCAAACGTGGCATGAAAATTGTGAGAATGATAATACCAAAGGAAAATAATATTAAGTTATTTTGAGTATCATCAGGTTTACGGAAACTTTTGAAAATTAAATAAAATATAAAAGTGCCAAGAATATAAATGCCCAAAGAGAATATTAAATTCAATTCTTCCAGTCGTGTCTCTAACCTTATAAATGAAAGTATCATCACGGATAATGATTGGTTCAAAACCAGTGGGGTAAATTCAGTAAGCGGATTGTGTTGATTGGGGATTAATCCAAATATTTGTTGAAGATACCAAAAGAAAAGGTGCGGGGATGTGATAAAAGATAAAAGAGGTAAAGATATAAAGCCAGCAATTGACCATACTATCGCTTTAATTTTATCTTTTTTGGTAGTTTGTAAAATTAAAAATGCAGGCAAGTATAAGATAGGAATCAACTTCAAACTGGCAAACAAGCCGAACAGAAAAAGAGAAGCGCTGATTTTCTTCCGAAAGAAAAGAAAAATAGAAATCGAAAAAAGTAAAAATTCAATTGTGCTGATGTTGCCTGTGACCATCACCCAGCCGAGTGTGAATAAACCTGTGGAACATAAGACGATTCCGTAGAGCCAATCTTTGCGGGTGAGCCATAAAACGAAGCCGACGAGAAATAATATTGCATATATCCAAATGTAATTTTGTTCGAGATTGAAAAGTGGACATGCAAAATAAAATCCATAGGCTAATGCGGACGGATAATTCCATGAAAGTTCGAGCCCGAGTTCTGATGTTAGGTATGGATTTCCTCCATTCGCAATCACTTTGCCCGCCTGACAAAACACTTCAAGGTCTCTGCCTGTTTGGAAATTTTTTAATCCGAGGTTGAGGGTAAATAAAAATAAAAGAATTGAAATCGTAACGACTAGGTAATAAAAGAAATCCCCAAAAACTTTTGATAAATTTACTTTGGTAGAAGATGAATTCACGATTGGAATTATAGTATAGAAGTAAAACGAGTTTCGGAATTTTCCGAAACTCGTTTGTTTTTTGCAACATTTATTTTCTTGTATAAAGATTTGGTATGTTAACAATTACGCCAAGTATCATTACCAACAAATATAGCCATGCCAATGGTTTGGATAAGTCAAAGTTAGAGAAATATCTTGCTAATGCAATTAACTGCAAAACAGAAAATATAAGCAAACTGATTCTAGCTGGCATGACATTGACTGTGTTATTTTCACGATTTACTTCTAGACATGCTAGACCGTACGCTATGCTCCATGCACTGATGGCGCGTGCAGTGAGGGGAGTTAATTCCCAGGGCCAAGATGGAATGATTAAGTTTGGGGCAAAGAATAATATGAGACCTGCTACTACAGCCAAAACCCCTTGAATTAAATATCCAATCCGTATCCAAGATGGAAACGGTTTAGCACCCATGCTGGAGTCTGTATTGCGACCATATGCAAGCCATCTCCATAAAAAGACAAAAGGCGTAATGACATAGATGATAATCCACACCCAAGTTACAAATCGAGTGAGAAGCGCAGGGCTGTTCAAATGAAACTTATCAAGATGAAGAAAAGTTGAGATTCCTAATATTGTGGTTGCCGCAATGGCGGTGAGTCCTGTTGTTCTTGCTCCAACATTTACATCTTCCCACCAGTTCATAAAAGCAACACCCATTGCCGCCCAATATCCTGCACCTAGAAATGCGGCAGTCAATGGAAGTGCGATTGTCCACGCGAAGTAATACTCTGTTTGTTCGGAGAGGATAAAAAGTTGAAAACCTGCAATAAAAAGTAATGGAAGTGCTGCAAATCGAATAAACAAGCGAGCGAATGACTTACCCGTAGTGGACATAAGGTCTCCTGATTAAGTTTATAAGATTTAGTGATTATACATATAAAATAAAAAGGTTTTGAATATATATTCAAAACCTTTTTGATTACTTCGGTGCTTGTGATGTGGGCTGTCTTTTCTTCTTGACCTCAACCCCTGGCACGGCGTTTTTACGAGCCTCCTGCTTGACTCTGCGATTGTGTCTGGCTTGCCCTTTGGAAGGGCGCTTCTTCTTGACTTTTTCAATTGGTGTGTTCATTTTATTTTCCTTTAATTTCTATTATTTTTTTGATTCGTATTCCGCCCAAAGCTTCGCAATTTCCTCTTTGGCTTGCGGACGAGTGTATCCATACTTGACTTGTAACATGGTGGCGAATTTATCGTACTTCACTTCTGCTTTGTCTAGCTTGAGCAAATCATATTCAACAATCAGACTCCATTTGGCGGTAATCTGCGTGCGAATCAATGTCCAATTTTCTTCAAATAATGCTCTGTTCATGCGCGTACTCCTTCAGCGTACTTAAATCATTTCATGCACCTCATACGAAGGTGCGTTTATCGAACACAAAATTTATAGAAGGTTTGGGTAGTGTTGCTTAGCCGCAAATGATGCATTTCCCCGCAAATAAACAAGAAACTATCTATTGACCTGACTTGATTGTACTATGGTATTTGGGTTTTGACCCCTTTGCTCCAACATTTGCATATTTTCCTAAAAATGACAGTACATTTTTCCAAAAATGACGGTACATCTTTATGAAAATGTA
>JAEURF010000170.1 GCA_016789205.1 Anaerolineales bacterium | reverse complement strand
GACTAGCAATTCACCAATTCCAAATGGGATTGTAGATGGTTTAGTTGTTTCGCATATTCGCTATCAAGGTTTTCAGGGCAATATCCGTGCAACCACGCGTCCCATCAGTTTGGATTCGCAAGCGCTTACGCAAATTATCGCTTTGCCGGAATTTTCCACTTGGTATAACGAAGGTGGGTTGTTAATTAGTGATAACTTAGGTGTAAGTTCTGTGCGTGATTTTTATGTTTCAGGTGGTGGACAATTTTCTGCGCGGGTTGCCGCGCGTGAAGCCTTCTTGGCTGGCAATGATATGCTCTATCTCGGAAACATTAAATCAGATGATGCGCCGGATACTTATACAACCACTGTGCGCATCCTTGATTTTTTTGCACAAAAATACCGTGAAGACCCAGCCTTTGCGCAACGCGTAGATTTATCCGTGACGCGTATTCTGACTGCCAAACATAGTTTATATAATAATTTTATTTTAGCAAATGTGATTGTCGCCGAGCCAGATTTATCTGCGTTTGGGAATGCAGGTGATGTAACTTTCGCAGTGGCGCAAAATTCGGCTAGTTTAATTACACCGAATTTGCAAGACCTCGCTTCTATTTTGCCACAACCACCACAGCCGAATGAACGTCTAGTTTTTATTACAGACTCTATCAATGTAAAACAATGTGTAGAGTGTTTGCCTCAGCCTCAACTTAGTACTGAAGCGTTAGAGACTGCTATCTTAAAGTTATATGGTCCGCAAAGTGGGAATCAAGTAGAAGAATTTCGATTGTCTTCTTATTCGCTTGAAGATTTACAAGCCTTTTTAGATGCACCGGAAGACAATCAATTTGTTGCTGATGATTTAGACGCCGCTGATTGGGTTGTGATTTCCATTACAGATGTTGCCAAAAATCAACCTGCACTTATCAGCCGCTTTTTGCGCGAGCGCCCAAATGTATTGTTAAACAAAAATGTTATTTTGTTTTCATTTGGCGCACCTTATTATTTTGATACCACCACGCTTTCAAAATTCACTGCCTATTATGCTTTGTATAGCAAACAACCGCAATTTGTAGATGTAGCCGTGCGCTTGTTATTTCAAGAATTGACTCCGATTGGTGCTTCACCTGTTTCAGTGCCAGCAGTTAATTATGATTTGATTTCTGTCATGTCACCTGACCCGGTACAAATCATCACGCTCACACTTGACCTTCCACCTGCTCCTGTAAGTGATACGACTATTACGCCTGAGCCGACTTTAATTCCGCTCTTCCAAATTGGTGACACAATTGCCATTCGGACTGGCATTATCCGAGACCATAACGGAAACCCTGTCCCCGATGGGACGGTGGTGCAATTTTCAATGATATTAACCGGTGAAGGTAGCGGCATTTTGCAACAAGTGGACTCAGTGACTACGCAAGGCATCGCCCGCGCCTCTTTTGGTTTAGATAGACCTGGCTTACTTGAAATCCGTGTGACTAGTGAACCAGCGGTGATTTCTCAAGTGTTGCAATTGGACGTTTCACAATCTGGCGCGGTGGCAGTGACTGTGGTTGTGCCTGAATTGACTCAATCCATTGAATCCACGCCTGAAGCGGAAGCAGAAGAAACCGAAGACCCGTATATTTCTTATCAAGGGTATCCAAAGTTCCCGGCTTGGTTAGTTTCGATGTTTATGATTGTCATCGTGGCTGGTTTGGTCTTTGTGATTGCTTCACAATTTGTAACGCGTTCTTCTGCATTGAGATGGTCATTGGGGATTTTGTTAGGTGGGTTGTTCGCTTACAATCTATTAGCCTTTGGCATCTTTGGCATTTCAAACTGGTTGCTGGAAACTGGTTTGGTAGGCGTGGCTATGGTGACGTTAATTGGGCAAGCGCTTGGGTTCATGGGCGGTTGGTTCTGGTCACGTACAAAAAGATAAAGTTATTGCGAAGAAAAATCTTAAACTTAAAAAAGGAGATTATTCATGGAATCAAACTCCAAAAACAAAGTAAAACAACCTCCAATTCTGTTTGATAAAACACAAGCCATTATCAAAGAATTAAATAAAAAATTAGGCGGCACGTTAATTACATATTTCAACAATCCGCGCGGAAGTGTATGTCACGACGATGTATTGGCTTTATTTGAATTGCTTGAAAAAATCGGGCATCAGCAAAAAATTTATCTCTTCATCAAATCCAGTGGAGGGAATGGACAAGCCTCCTTGCGTTTGGTTAATTTGCTAAGACAATATTGTGACAAAGTCATCGCCGTGATTCCGTTGGAATGTGCATCTGCCGCAACAATGATTACATTAGGCGCAAACGAAATCTACATGGGACCGATGGCATATTTAACACCGGTAGACACATCCTTAACTCACGCACTTTCACCGATTGACCGTGATAATGACCGTGTCAGCGTTTCACTGGACGAGTTGACTCGGGTTGTGCGGCTGTGGCAATCTCAAAAGTCTGATAAGAACGAGAATCCATATCAACAATTGTTTCAACATGTGCATCCGCTGGTGATTGGTGCAGTTGACCGTGCCGAATCATTATCTATCATGTTATGCAAAGAATTGCTCGCCTATCACATCAAAGATGAAAAGACACAAGAGCGCATCGCCAATGCGTTGAATGCAAAATATCCGTCACATGGGTACCCGATTTTGTTTGAAGAAGCCAAACGCGTGGGATTAAAAGTGAGTCACCTCACGCCTGAAATCAATTCACTTTTACTTGAACTCAATGAGTTGTATAGTGAAATGGGCCAGCGTGCTACTACAGACTTTGACGATACACACGCGCATAGCAATGAAATCTTAAACATCTGGGAAGCGGCAGGAATCTTGGTTCATTTTCAACAAGATAAAGATTGGTTTTATCGCACCGAAGAGCGCCGCTGGATTTCACTCAACGATAATAGCAGTTGGCGACGGACTCTTAAGGTTGGCAATAAAGTCGAAAAATCTATTTTGCATATTTCGTAAAAGAAAAGCCTCGACAAATTTTGTCGGGGCTTTTTTGATTCTAATGTTATCTGCCCATGAATAGGTCATATTCTCTATTACTTAATTTCATTCCTTCATCTTCACATACAAAATACTTGTGCCATCCAAATTTTGTGTGCGCATTTCAAATTTTTCTTTGAGATTAATAATCATCTTCGAAAGTTGTTTGTGACCATACGTCCGCGGGTCAAATCCCGGGTCAAGTTGGTAGAGCGCGTTACCCATTCCTGCTAGGGGAGCCCAGCCATCTTGACCAACCGCCATTTCAAAGGCTTGAGTCAAAATAGGCATCGGGTCAGAATCTTCTCTTTCATCTTTCTTCTTTCCAGTTTTTGTAGATTGGACTTTCTTTTGCTGAGCTTGTATGGCTTTCTTTTCAGTAACAAGATTCTCAGTGTAAACAAATACGTCACACGCGTTCACAAATGCCTTAGGCGTTTTCTTCTCTCCAATACCCATCACAAATATCCCCGTCTCGCGGATGCGCGTAGCCAATCTGGTGTAATCGCTATCGCTGGAGACCAAGCAAAATCCATCTACAACATTTGAATGCAAAATATCCATCGCATCAATAATCATCGCGCTATCTGTCGCGTTTTTACCAATCGTATATCTGAATTGCTGAATCGGTTGAAACGCATGAAAATTCAACGTTTCTTTCCACGAGTTCATGCTATTCGTTGTCCAGTCGCCATAAATGCGCCGCACAGTCACTTGTCCATGACGCCCGGCTTCCACCAGCATTTGCGGCAATAAACCAGCTTGTGCATTATCGCCGTCAATTAACATAGCGATTTTGTTGCGAGAAAGGGATTTAAGTTGTTCGTCTGCCATGCTGTCATTATACCTTTTGATTGTAAACATATCGTAACGTCATAAAAGCAATTTCATCGGGTATACTCGCGCCTAAATTATTACGTCATTGCGAGCAGTTGGTCGAGTAGCGAAGTGTATCAAGACCATCAGCGAAGCAATCTCAAAATTAAATAGTGAGATTGCTTCGGGCAACGAATGTGCCCTCGCAATGACATAATTCAGAGGCAACGTATGCAAGAACGTTTTAGGAAATGGTTTCCACTACGAGCAGGGGAGTCTGGTCTGGTATTAACACTTGGTTTTATATTATTTGCAAACTACGCCGCCATGGGCATTACCAAAGTGGTTTCGGTCAGCGGGTTTCTCAGCGAAGTCAAAGACCATTACATTTTATTAGTCTGGGCAATAGATATGGCCTTATT